>JBBSRN010000109.1:0-8244 GCA_038242985.1 Propionibacteriales bacterium
AGCTTCTCCTTCAGTGTCGCCCTGAGGTCGATCTCGGTCAGCACCCCGAAACCTTGATCACCCAGGGCTTCGCGGACCGCCGCCACGGCGTCGTCGTAGGGCTGGTCGAGCGTGGTGGTCATGGTGTAGCTGCTCATGAGCGGTCGCGCCCGCCCGTCAGGACCGCCTTGCGCTCTTCGTACTCGTCGCGGTCGACCTCTCCCCGAGCGAATCGTTCATCGAGGATCGCGAGCGCTCCACGACCCTGGACCTCGCTGCGGCCGCGATCTCGATCAGTGCCGCGGAAGATCATCATTCCGGCGAAGATCACCAAGCCCCAGAAGAGCACCATCATGACGATCATGGCGACCCAGCCTCCTGTGCCCATGCCGTTCCCGTACCAACCCATCATCGTGTCCAGCTCCTCAGCTCGTCGTGTGAGTCCACCATGACCCACGCGTCCCACTCCTTCGATGACGATCGTGTGAAGGTTCGCTGAAGAAGTCCCGCGGGAGTCCCCGACCCGCGTCCGTCCCGAGGCCGGGCTGGCACCATGAGTGTCATGTCGCCAGCGAGCTCCGGATCCCCGCGGTCAGGGTCGAGGGCCTTGATCGTCGAGGACGAGGAGGCGCTGGCCGGCCTGCTCGTCAGCTACTTCGAGCGCGACGGGTTCGAGGTCACGTCCACGGGCGACGGTGTGGCCGCTGTGGACCTCGCGCGCCAGATCGACCCCGACGTCGTCGTCCTGGATCTCGGACTGCCGGGTCTGGACGGCGTCGAGGTCTGCCGGCGACTACGCACCTTCTCCGATGCCTACGTGGTCATGGTGACCGCACGCAGCGACGAGGTGGACACCCTCATCGGCCTCTCGGTCGGAGCCGACGACTACCTCACCAAGCCCTTCAGCCCCCGCGAGCTGATGGCCCGCGTGCACGCGATGTTGCGTCGCCCGCGACCGCTCTCGCACGAGGACATCGCCCTCGCGCGCACTGACTCCTTCGGCGCGTTGGACATCGACCGGGTCGGGCGTGACGTCTGGCTCGACGGTGAGCCGGTCGCGCTGACCCGCACGGAGTTCGATCTGTTGGCCGCACTGTCCGAGCAGCCGAGGATCGTCTTCACCCGACGTCAGCTCATCGATCACGTGTGGGGACCCACCTGGGTGGGCGACGAGCACCTCGTCGACGTCCACATCGGCCATCTCCGTCGCAAGCTGAACGACGGCGCGGTCGACAGCCGTTTCGTCCGCACCGTCCGCGGCGTCGGTTACCGGATGGGTTCTGGCCGATGAGCCGTCGCGAGGGCGCCCGGACGGGCTTCGGTGCCCGGCTGCTCGGCGCCCAGGCGTTGGTGCTGCTCGCGGGCGCCGTGACGACCTGGTTCGTCGCCGCGATCATCGGTCCCGGCATCTTCCGGGACCATCTCCGCCGGGCGGATGCCCCGCCCAGCGTCTCGGAGACGCGTCATGCGGAGAGCGCCTTCACCACGTCGCTCGCCTTCGCGATCTCGATCGCGCTGATCGCTGCGACCGTCACGGCCCTGGCCGTGACGTGGTTCTTCTCGCACCGGGTCCAACGTTCGGTCGCGCAGGTGTCCACGGCAGCGGCGCACGTGGCCGCCGGCCGGTACGACGTACGCGTCGAGGACCCCGGGCTGGGCCGGGAGTTCGCCGTCCTGGCTGCCACCAGCAACACCCTCGCGGAGCGGCTGGAGGCCATCGAGACCATGCGGCGCCGCATGCTCGCCGATCTCGCCCACGAGATGCGCACCCCGCTGGCCACCGTCGACGCGTACTTGGAGGCCGTCGAGGACGGCATCCGCCCGCTCGACGCCGACACTCTCGGTGTGATCCGGCTGAGCACTCACCGGTTGAGGAGGCTGGCAGAGGACATCTCGGCGGTGTCCCGTGCCGAGGAGGGAACGCTGGACATCGCCCCACGGCTGATGGTCGCGGCCGAGCTCGCGCGCGCTGCCGCCCAGACGGCCGACGATCGCGTCGCCGCAGCGGGAATCACCCTGATGACCGACCTGAGCACCGACGCCCAGGTGCTCGTCGATCCGGACCGCATCGGTCAGGTCCTGACGAATCTGCTCGACAACGCGCTGCGGCACACCCCGGCCGGCGGCACCGTCCAGATCGGCTGCTCCATGCGTGGCTCGTGGGTCGAGTACGTCGTGACCGACACCGGCGACGGCATCGCACCAGAGCACCTGGCACGCGTCTTCGACCGCTTCTACCGCGCAGACACCGCGCGGGCTCGCGCCCACGGAGGATCCGGCATCGGCCTCAGCATCGCCAAGGCACTGATCGAGGCCCACGGCGGCGAGATCACCGCGTCCAGCCGGGGGCCGGGACTAGGTGCGGAGTTCTCCGTCAGGCTGCGGGCGACCTGAGTCCTCCGACGTCTTCATCGACGGCGCGGGATGGTGTCGACCTTGTCCCAGCCGCGCCGACGTGAGCGTGAGCCCTCGTGATCATCACGGCTGCGGTAGAGGACGTAGGGACGGAAGATGTAGCCCAGCGGAGCGGTGAACGCGTGGACCAGCCGGGTGAAGGGCCAGAGGGCGAACAACGAGATGGCAAGGATGCCGTGGACCTGGAAGCTCAGTGGAGCGCTGACCATCAGCTCAGGACGCGGGTTGAAGTAGAAGATGCTGCGGAACCAGACCGAGACACCTTCGCGGTAGTTGTAGTCCCCGATGACGCCTGATCCGGTGTTGATCAGACCCGTCAGGATGACGACGCCCAGCATGACGTACATCAGCTTGTCCATCGGGGTGGTTGCCCCCAGCACGGCCTTGGTGAAGCGGCGCCGATAGAGCAGACCGCCCAGTCCCACGATGGTGAACACGCCGGCCACCGCGCCGACGGAGATGGCCATGAAGTGGTAGATGCCCTCGGAGATGCCGACGGCATCGGTCCAGCTCTGCGGGATTCCCAGCCCCATCACATGGCCGAAGAAGACGGCCAGGATGCCGAAGTGGAACATCGGGTTGGCCCACCGCAGGATGTTGTCCTCGTACATCTGGCTCGATCGCGACGTCCAGCCGAACTTGTCATAGCGGTACCGTCCGACGTGCCCGAGGACGAAGATCGTCAGGCAGATGTAGGGGTAGATCAGCCACAAGAAGGTGTCCAGCGTGGTTTCCATCATGCATCTCCGGGCATCGGTGCCAGATCTGGCATTCCATAGGGATTGAGTCCCACCTGTTCGTCCTCCGGGCCTTCGGCGATCAGCCGTTCGACGGCTTCATGATCCTTGCCCTTCAGCGCCGGCAAGGTCGCGCAGACCGATTCCAGCGCACCTCTCCACGGAGAACCGATCTCCACCAGGTGCAGCCGGAGCAGCTCCAGACCCGCTCGGTTGTCCAGGATGATCTTGAGGCCGGCCTGTTGATCGGTCGTCGCGGCGAACTCGAGCACGACGCACAGATGATCGGGAAGCTGGTCCTCGGTGAGGATGAGACCGGCCTTGATGTACACCTGCTTGATCCGCAGCAGGGCCATGCCCCGCTTCCTGGTCTCGCCGTTGGAGAAGTAGGTCAGGAACAGGCAGCCGCGCCGGCGGGTGTCGAAGGTGTCGACGTAGTCGCTGCGGGAGTCCCACAGGGACTGGCCCCGGATGTGATCGATCGTGGCCTGCAGGCCGGTGCCGAGCCTGGCCGGCAACGAGGCGGCGACGTCGCTGAGCAGATCGAGCCGCCCGACCAGCTCCTCGCCGGGGTAGTCCATCAGGATCGAGGCTGCCTGCCAGGTGCGGGTCAGCTCGTCCTGCGAATACTTCAGGGCCGGAACGCGCGGTGTCACGGCCGGCCCCCTGGTTCGGTCGTCGGCCCGGGCGCCTCGTCGGTCGGGAAGAGGCCGTCGGGGGTGCCCTTGCCGTTCCAGTTGAGCAGGTTGATCCGGACCCCTTCGGGACGTCCTGGGCCGTCGGGTGTGCCCACACCCGGATCGGCTCCCATGTCCGGATCGTCGCCGAACGATCCATCCATGCCGCCCATCCCGGGGCCGCCGTCGACGTTCAGCGAGCACTCGGTGGCGATGTTCTCCAGCTTGTGGGCGTCCTCGTAGTGAGCCGGCGGGATGACGTAGCGCTCGTCGTACTTGGCGATGGCGAGCAGCCGGTACATGTCCTTGATCTGTTGCCCGGTCATGCCCACTGATGCCGCGATGGACTCATCCTCTTCCCAGCCCATGTTGATGTCGCGCATGTAGGAGCGCATCGCGGCCAGCTTGCGCAGCACCAGGTCGACCGGCGCGGTGTCGCCTGCGGTGAAGAGACCCGCGAGATATTCGATCGGGATCCGCAGCTTGTCGATCGCGTTGAACAGATTGTCCTTGCGCTCTCCGTCCTCGCCGGTCTCGCTGACGGCATCCACGACCGGCGACAGTGGCGGGATGTACCAGACCATCGGCATGGTGCGATATTCCGGATGCAGCGGCAGAGCCACCTTGTACTCGTTGATCAGTGCCCAGATCGGCGAGCGCTGGGCGGCCTCGATCCAGTCCTCGGGGATGTCGGCCAGGCGCGCCTGGCGGATCACCTCGGGGTCCTTCGGGTCCAGGAACACGTCACGTTGTGCTTCGTAGAGTCCGTGCTCATCGGGGGTGGAGGCAGCCTCCGCGACCCGATCCTGGTCGTAGAACATCAATCCGAGGTAGCGCAGGCGTCCGACGCACGTCTCAGAACAGATCGTGGGCTGGCCGACCTCGATGCGGGGGTAGCAGAAGGTGCACTTCTCGACCTTGCCGGTCTTGTGGTTGAAGTACATCTTCTTGTACGGGCAGCCGCTCACGCACTGTCGCCAGCCGCGGCAGCGATCCTGGTCGACCAGGACGATGCCATCCTCCTCGCGCTTGTAGATCGCGCCTGTCGGGCACGACGCCACGCACGACGGATTCAGGCAGTGCTCACAGATCCGCGGCAGGTAGAACATGAACGCCTGCTCGTACTCGAACTTGATCTTGTCCCCGACCTGCTGCAGGATCGGGTCGTTGTGGCCGTGCTCGACCGAGCCAGCCAGGTTGTCGTCCCAGTTGGAGGACCACGTGATCTTCGTGTCCTCGCCGGTCAACAGCGACTTGGGACGCGCGACCGGAGTGTGCTCCTGGGCGGGGGCCGTCGTCAGGTTCTCGTAGTCGTAGGTCCACGGCTCGTAGTAGTCGTTGATGCCGGGCAGGTTCGGGTTGGAGAAGATGGTGGCGAGGTTCTTCAGCCGACCACCAGCCTTGAGCTTGAGCTTTCCGCGCTTGTTGAGCGTCCAGCCGCCCTTCCACTTCTCCTGGTCCTCGTAGGTCTTCGGATACCCCTGGCCCGGCCGCGTCTCCACGTTGTTGAACCAGATGTGCTCGGCTCCGGACTTGTTGGTCCACACCTGCTTGCAGGTGACCGAGCACGTGTGACAGCCGATGCACTTGTCCAGATTCATCACCATCGCCATCTGAGCCATGACCTTCATCAGTACGTCACCTCCTGGTTGCGACGCCGGATCACAGTGACCTCGTCGCGTTGGTTTCCGGTGGGACCCATGTAGTTGAAGGCGAACGTCTGTTGGGCGTAACCGCCGATCATGTGGGTGGGCTTGATCATCAACCGGGTCAGCGAGTTGTGATTGCCGCCACGCTGCCCCGTCGTCTCGGACACGGGCATGTCGATGAGGCGATCCTGCGCGTGATACATGAACACCGTCCCCTCAGGCATCCGGTGCGAGATGATGGCGCGGGCGTTGACCACACCGTTGCGGTTGGTCGCCTCGATCCACTCGTTGTCCTTCACGCCGATCTTCTCCGCGTCCTGCGGACTCATCCAGATGCCGGGTCCGCCGCGAAAGAGCGACAGCATGAACAGGTTGTCCTGGTATTCGGAGTGGATCGACCACTTGTTGTGCGGCGTGAGGTAGCGCACCGAGATGCCGTCACTGGGTGTCGCGCCGATGGCCGGCTCGTCGAAGAGGGCGGTCATGTCCAGGGGGGGCCGGAAGGTCGGCAGTCCCTCCCCGAGCTCGGTCATCCAGTCGTGATCGAGGTAGAAGTGCTGACGTCCGGTCAACGTGTGCCAGGGCTTCAGCCGCTCCACGTTGATCGTGAACGGCGAGTACCTGCGACCGCCGCTCTCAGAACCCGACCATTCCGGCGAGGTGATCACCGGGACCGGGCCCTGCTGGGTGTCGGCGAAGGTGATGCGTTTGCCCTCGTGCTCGGAGGCCAGATCGTGCAGCAGTCTGCCTGTGCGTCGTTCCAGCGTCTTGAAGCCCTCGGTCGCGAGGTGCCCGTTCGTGGTCCCCGACAGCGCAAGGATCATCTCGCACGCCTGGATGTCGCGCAGGATGTCGGGACGGCCGTCCGCCGGACCGCCCCGCACGACACCGTTCTTGGCCTTGAGCTCGGCGATCTCGCGGCTCAGGTCGTAGGTGATGCCCTTGGTCGTGGCGCCCAACGTGTCCATGAGGGGGCCGATGGCGCGCATCATGTCGCCGATCGCGGTGTAGTCGCGTTCGACCTCGACGATCTTCGGCATCGTCACACCCGGGACAGGCTCGCACTCGCCGTACTTCCAGTCCCGGACGCGGCCGTGCGGCGATGCCATCGCGTCAGGGGTGTCGTGCGTCAACGGCACGGCGACCACGTCGGTCTGCTTGCCGAGGTGGCGCACGGCCAGCTGACTGAAGACCCGCGAGATCTGCTGCCACGCATCCCAGTCGGTGCGCGACTCCCAGGGCGGCGAGATCGCCGGATTGAAGGAGTTGACGAACGGATGCATGTCGGTCGTGGACAGGTCGTGCTTCTCGTACCAGGTCGCGGCAGGCAGCACGATGTCCGACAGCAGCGTCGACGTCGTCATCCGGAAGTCGAGCGTCGTCATCAGGTCGAGCTTGCCGATCGGGGCCTCGTCGTGCCACTTGACCTCCTTGGGACGGAAACGTTCGGCCGTCTCGGTGGCACTGACGGTGTGGGACGTCCCGAGCAGGTGGTTGTAGAAGTACTCGTTGCCCTTGGCCGACGAGCCGAACAGGTTCGACCGCCACAGCGACAGCACGCGGGGGAAGTTCTCCGGTGCGTCGGGGTCCTCGGCGGCGAAGTTCAGCCGCCCGGCCTTCAGCTCCTCGACGATGTAGTCCTTGGTCGTCTTGCCTTCTTCCTGAGCCTGGGCGGCGATCACCAGCGGATTGCGATCGAAGGTCGGATACGACGGCATCCAGCCCAGGCGGGCGGACTGAGCGATCACGTCGGCGGTCGTCTTGCCGGCCAGCTGGCCCTGTCCCGTCTGAGCGGTCAACGTGTCGGCGCCGAACTGGTCGTACCGGAACTGATCGGTGTGCAGGTACCAGTAGGCGGTCTGCACCATGTTGCGAGGCGGCCGCAGCCAGTCCAGGCCGTTGGCCAGCTGGTTGTAGCCGGTCAGCGGGCGGACCTTCTCCTGGCCGACGTAGTGCGCCCAGCCCCCGCCGTTGACGCCTTGACAACCGGTGATGGTCGTCATCGTCAAGAAGGTGCGATAGATGGTGTCGGAGTGGAACCAGTGATTGGTGCCGGCTCCCATCAGGATCATCGAGCGGCCCTTGGAGTCCTCGGCGTTCTGCGCGAACTCGCGACCGATGCGTTCGGCCTGCTCGGCCGTGACGCCGGTGATGTTCGCCTGCCAGGCCGGGGTGTAGGGAGACTCGGCGTCGTCGTATCCGGTGGGCCACAGTCCCGGAAGCCCGGGACGTCCGACGCCGTACTGCGCCAACATCAGGTCGAACACCGTGGTGACGAGCCGCCCGGCCACCCGGCGCGCCGGTACGCCGCGGCGGATGACGCCCACGTTGCCCTGACCGGCGTCGAAGCGGGGCATGTCGATGGGAACGCACTCATCGGCGCCGTCGAGCAGTGAGAGCTGGGGATCGATGTCACCCAGGTCGAGATTCCACTTGCCCTCGCCGGTCTCGCCGTAACGGTGGCCCAGGGTGCCCGGGGGGACGACCAGCTCGTTGGTGCGCGCGTCGATCAGCACCGTCTTGAAGTCGGCGTTCTCGGTCTCGGTCTCGATCTCGTCGGTGAGGTCCGATGCGGTCAGGAACTTTCCCGCCGTGAACGTGGTCTCCCCCGCGGCGTCGATCGCTTCGTCGAGGGTCACCAGGAACGGCAGGTCGGTGTACTTCTTGACGTACTGGGTGAAGTAGGGCGTCTGGCGGTCGACGTGGAACTCCTTGAGGATCACGTGTCCCATCGCCATGGCCAGTGCGCCGTCCGTGCCCGGTTCGGCAGGCAGCCATTCATCGGCG
>JBBSRN010000110.1:0-8172 GCA_038242985.1 Propionibacteriales bacterium
ACGGCGTCGACCGGCGCCCGCACCGCGCTGGTGCCGGTGGGCTGCAGCTGCCAGCGGACCCGATCGATCAGGTCGGTGGCGCCGAACCAGCGCGGATGCATCCACCGGCGCGAGGTGGCCAACGATCCGTCGGCATCGATCTCGATGCGCACCGTGGTGCACACCGCCGCCCGGGCGGCCAGGTCGGCGACGAAGGCTTCCGCCGTGCCGCGCAGGCTGAAGGCGATCTGGTCGACCCGGTCCAGCGGCGGTTCGAGCGCCAGCGTGGCGGTGAGCTCGGGGGGCACCTCACGACGGCTGACCGCCCGGGCGTCGCGTCCCGCTGCCAGCCGGTGCAGCAACGCCCCGTGCGTGCCGAACCGGGTGTGCACGTCGGCCGCGGCCAGCCCGGCGAAGGCGCCCAGGGTGGTCAGGCCCATGCGGCGCAGCAGGCTGACCAGACCGGTGGTCTCGGCACTCCCCCCGTCCAGGACGTCGTCGAGCACCTCGACGGGCAGATCGCGCAGGAACATCGCGGATCCGCCGGCCGGCACGATCAGGCTGTCCTGTGCCGAGGACCGTCGGGCGGCCTGCTCGGCGGCGAACAATCCGTCGGCGACTCCCATGCGGACGTCCCAGATGCCCAGCGACACCAGCCGCTCGGCGAGGACAGCCCCGGCCTCGGCCTCGCCGCCGTAGAACCGGCTGGGCACGTGCAACGCGCACAGGCCCGGACGCAGCGGGGCGACTCCGGGGCTGAGGTGCTCCAGCGCGGTGAGCACCTCCTCGAAGGCGCGCGCGTCGGCGTCGGGCTGGTGATCGCGCAGCACCAGATCTGGACAGCGCGACTGGGCGTCGCGCCGGCGCATGCCCCGGCGCACCCCCTCGGCCCGCGCGCCCTGGGAGCACGCCAGCACCTGGCCCTTGGACAGCACTGCGGTCGGGGTGCCGGTGGCGACACCGTCCATCGCTGCCACCACCGGCCAGTCCGGTGCCCACAGCGCCAAGATTCGAGGGGCCAGGATGCGGCTCATCCGACCCACCTCCGGGCCGGGACAGGCACCGCGACCGGCTCGACGGGCCGGACCACCTGGTCGGCGGCCGGAAACCAGAGCCGCCGGGTGCGAGCGGGGGTCGAACCCACGCCCCTGGTGACCGCGACCGTGGCCTGTCGGGCCTGCAGATGGCCGTGACCACGCTCCAGACCGGCCCAGCTGACCTCGGTCAACGACAGGCGGGCATCGACCCGGGGCCACGCGCCCAGCACCACCAGCACGCCACCCCGCTTGCGCAGGCGGGCCGCGATGCGGGCGGCGTCCTTCTCGCCCACCGAGCCGGGTGGGACCACGACCACCACGGCCAGCACGTCGACCAGGGCTGCGGCGACCTCGAGCCACGACTCCCGCGGATCGGGCACCAGCACGCACCGGTCCAGGCGCACCCCCGCGCCGCTGAGCGCCTCGAGGCCCCACGCCTGCGATCCCACGACACCACACCAGGCGCCCTCGGCCGACGGACCGGCCATCAGCAGGCCGGTGAGGCTGGTGCTGTCGGTGGCGTAGACCCCGCCGGTCTGCAGCTGCACCAGCCCGTCGAGGGCCGGGTGCGTGGCCACCGGCTGCACCGCCGGGCTGCCCTGCATCTGCGTGACGCGGGCGCGCAGGTCGTCGATCGACGCGGTGGCGGGCGGAGGCATTCACCCATGTTCGAACAGATGTTCGAACTAATCAAGTCCCCGTCTCACGGAGAGGGACGCCCCGGCTCAGACCTCTTCGTTCAGCAGGATGCTGCCGCCGGGAATGGCCTCCAACAGCTTGCGCGTGTACTCCTCGCGCGGGTTGTCGAACACCTCGCTGACCGTCGCGTGCTCGACGACCCTGCCCTCCTGCATCACCAGCACGTTGTCGCCGATCTGCCGCACGACGGCCAGATCGTGCGTGATGAACAGGTACGCCAGACCGAGCTCGGCCTGCAGGTCGTTGAGCAGCTCCAGGATCTGGGCCTGCACCAGCACGTCGAGGGCCGACACCGCCTCGTCGCAGATGACGACCTCGGGATCCAGGGCCAGGGCCCGGGCCACGGCGACGCGCTGACGCTGGCCACCAGACAGCTCGCCGGGGAATCGCGACATGACCGTGGTGGGCAGCGAGACCTTGTCGAGCAGGTCGCGCACCTTGGCCTCGCGCTCCTTGCGGGTGCCGATGTCGTGGGTATGCAACGGCTCCTCGATCGACTGGTAGATCGAGTACAGCGGATCGAGCGAGGCGTACGGATTCTGGAACACCGGCTGCATCCGGCGGCGCATGCGCAGCAGGTCCTTCTTCGCCTTCAACGAGCTGATGTCGACACCGTCGAACTGGATCGTGCCCGAGGTCGGCGGCAGCAGGTCCAGCACCATGCGGGCCACGGTCGACTTGCCCGAACCGGACTCCCCCACGATGGCGGTGGTGGAGCCTCGCTGCAGGGTGAACGACACGTCATCGACGGCGGTGAAGTCGATCTTCTGCCACGGCCGGGCACCACGCAGCTGGAACACCTTGGTGAGGTTCTCGACCACCAAGATGTCCTCGCTGCCGGACTCGGTGGACTCGGCATTCTCGACCGCGCGATCGCGGATCTCGGCGCGCTCGTGCAGCGAGGACAGCCGCTGCGAGGCGATCGAGGGCGCCTTGGCCACCAGGCGCTGCGTGTACGGGTGCCGCGGATCGCGCAGGATGTCCAGCGCCGGTCCGGACTCCACGATCTTGCCGCGGTACATGACCGCCAGGTGGTCCGCGCGCTCTGCGGCGAGTCCCAGGTCGTGGGTGATCAGCATGACCGCGATGCCGAGATTCTCCGTCAGGGTGTCGAGGTGGTCCAGGATCTGCTTCTGCACCGTGACGTCGAGGGCCGAGGTGGGTTCGTCGGCGATCAACAGCTTCGGCCGGGCAGCCAGGCCCATCGCGATGAGCGCGCGCTGGCGCATGCCGCCGGAGAACTCGTGCGGGTACTGCCGGGCGCGTCGCTCGGCGTCGGGCAGCCCGGCCTCCTCGAGCAGCTCGACGACTCGCCGGTCGGCGTCGGCGCCCGTGGCGACGCCGTTGGCGACCAGCGCCTCCTTGATCTGGCGGCCGACCTTCCACAGCGGGTTGAGGTTGGAGTTGGGATCCTGCGGCACCAGGCCGATGGAGGATCCACGCAACGCCATGACCTGCTTGCGGTTGCCCTGGTTGATGTCGGTGCCCTCGAACAGGATCTCGCCACCCATCACGTGACCGCTGCCGGGCAGCAGGCCGATGACCGCGTGCGCCAGCGTGGACTTGCCGGAACCGGACTCGCCCACGATGGCGATGGTCTGGCCCGGGTAGATGGTCAGGCTGGCACCGTCGACGGCGGTGAGGATCTTCTTCTTCTCACCCTTGAAGCCGACCCGCAGGTCCTTGATCTCCAGCAGGGGAACCGCGCTCGTCGATGCCGTGCTGGTGGGTTCGGCGCTCATGACTTCCTCGCCTTCGGATCGAGGGCTTCTCGCACGGCCTCACCGAGCAGGACGAAGCCCAGCACCGTGGTGGCCAGCGCCGTGGCCGGCACCCACATGACGACCAGGTGCTGGCCCGAGCGCACCAGGTTCTGGGCGCTGGACAGATCGTTGCCCCACGACACGATGTTCTGCGGCAGGCCGATGCCCAGGAACGACAGAGCGGACTCGGACACGATGAAGATGCCCAGCAGGATCGTCGCGGACACGATCACCGGCGACAAGGCGTTGGGCACGATGTGGCGGCGCAGGTTCGTCAGCTTGGACGCGCCGATCGCCGTGGCCGCGTCGACGAACTCCAGATTCTTGACCTCGAGCACCGCACCGCGCATCTGGCGGGTGATCTGGGGCCACGCGAACAGCGCCAACGCCAGGACCACGATGATCACCGAGGTCCAGAAGCCGCGATTCGGCAGCAGGTTGTTGATCACCGAGATGACCACGATGGCCGCCAGCAGCAACGGGATCGAGAAGAAGATGTCGCTCACCCGCGAGAACAGGGTGTCAACCATTCCACCGTAGAAACCGGCGAGCGCACCGGTGACCATGCCGAGCACCAGCGTGACCAGTGTCGCGAGCACGCCGACAGCCACCGAGGCACGCGCGCCATAGACGGTGCGGGCCCAGATGTCCTGGCCTTGGAAGTTGTAGCCGAACAGGTGCCCCTCGCTCGGCGGATCGAACTGGTTGTCGAGCGAGGCCGCGCGCGGATCGGCGCTGGTGAACAGCCCGGGGAAGGCCACCGCGATGAGCACCACCACGATGATCACCGAGGACACCCAGAACAACGGGGATCCGCGCAGGCGCTTCCACGCTTCCTTCCACTGGCTTTCGGGCGCCGCGTCGATGTCGACGACGTCGATCTCCCGCAGGGGGGTCTCCTCGATCGGAGCGACGAACCGTTCTTGTCCCGGTCGGGGGGTGAGCTCAGACATAGCGGATCCTCGGATCGAGAACGGCGTAGATCAGGTCGACGATCAGGCTCATGAACACGTAGATCATCACGAACACCGCGACCACCGACACCGTCAGCGGGGTGTCGCCGCGGATCACCGCGTAGAACGCGAGGTTGCCCACGCCCTGGACGTTGAAGATGCCCTCGGTGATGATGGCACCGCCCATCAACGAACCCAGGTTGATGCCGATGTAGGTGACCACCGGCACGAGCGAGTTGCGCAGCACGTGGTTGCGGATGACCAGTCCGTTGGACAGACCCTTCGCCCGCGCCGTGCGCACGTAGTCCGCGGTCAGGTTGTTGGCCACCGAGGTACGCGCCAGGCGCGTGGTGGTGGCGATGTTGGCGATCGCCAGCACGAAGGCGGGAAGAATCAGGTCGGGGACGCTCCAGTCCCCGCCCACCGTGGGCGGGGCGAGGCCCAGCTTGACCCCGAAGAAGAACTGGAGCACGAAGCCGAGCACGAAGATGGGGATGGACAGCAGGATCAACGTGACGACCAGCACCGAGGAGTCGAACCAGCCGTTGCGACGCAGACCGGCGATCGTGCCGACCACGACGCCGATGACGGCGTCCAACGTGAGAGCCATCACCGCGAGCGTGGCGGTGACGGGCAGGGCGTTGCTGATCTTCTGGAACACCGGCTGACCGTCGAGGCCGACCAGGTCAGGATTGAAGGTGACGACGTCCCGCAGGAAGTACAACCACTGCACGCCGACGAAGTCGTTGAGGTGGTACTGATCGCGCAGCGCCTGCCGCACCTCGTCGGAGATCGGCTTGTTGCCGGTGAGTCCGAGGATCGGATCGCCGGGGCGCAGCTTGGTCAGCATGAAGATGATCAGCGTCGCCCCGAGGAACACCGGGATGGTCTGGAGCAGTCGTTTGGCGACATACCACCACACGCGAACCTCCTGGGTCTGAAAACAGTGGAGCCATGGGAACAGGCCGGTCACCTGATCGAGGGACCGTCGTGCCTTTCTTACCAGACGCGGGCTGCGGGGGCAGCCCCGATGAGGGCTGCCCCCGCGACCAGTCGTGCGGGTGGAACTACTTCGTCAGCGCGTAGTAGTCCGGCTTCTGCTTCCAGTTGAACTTGAAGTCCTTCAGGTCCGTCGTGGTCACTGCGGTGGCGTTCTGGTACCACAGCGGGATCGCCGGCAGCTCCTTCAGGAGCACCGACTGCGCCTCGCCGATGAGCTTGTAGCGCTCATCGCCCTCAGCGGCCGAGGCGTCGGTGACCAGCTTGTCGAACTTCTTGTTGCTGTAGTCGCCGTCGTTGGAGCCGGCGCCCGTGGCGTAGATCGGTCCGAGGTAGTTCAGCATCGACGGGTAGTCCGCCTGCCAACCGGTACGGAACGCGGTCTTGATGGAACGATCGGTGACCACCGTGCGCAGCTCGTCGAAGGTCGGGTACGCCTTCGGCGAAGCCTCGATCTTCAGGACGTTCTTGATCTGGTTGGTCATCGCCTCGGAGAACTCCTTGTTGCCAGCACCGTCGTTGTTGTACGCGAGCTGGAACTTGCCGTCCCACTTCTTGATGTCGTCGGCCTGGGCCCAGAGCTTCTTGGCCTCGGTCGGGTTGTACTTCAAGACCTCGTTGCCGGCGACGTTCTTGGTCCAGCCGTCCAGCACCGGGGAGGTGAAGTCGACTGCCGGGGTGCGCGAGCCGTTGAAGATCTTCTCGGTGATCTGCGGACGGTTGATCGCCATCGACAGGGCGGCGCGGCGCAGGTTGCCCTCTTCGTTCTTGCCGAAGTGCTTGAGGCGCTCCGGGATGGTGAAGGAGGAGAAGTTCGAGCCGGGCTCGTTGTACGCCGTGACGGCGCTGTCCTTCTCGAACGTGGTCAGCGCGCTCGGCGGGACCTGGTCCAGGACGTCGAGATTGCCGGACTGCACGTCGGTGTAGGCCGCATCGGTGGAGTTGTAGAACTTGAACACCAGACCGCCGTTCTTGGCCTTGTGCACTCCGTCGTAGTCCGCGTTCGGCTCAAGTGAGATCTGCTTGTTCTTCTCCCAGCCGGCCTTGGTCAGCTTGTACGGGCCGTTGCCGATGGGCGCGTCGCCGTACTCCTTGGTGATCTTGCCATCGGGGCCGTAGGCCGAGTCCGGGACCGGCATGTAGGCGGAGTAGCCCAGGCGCAGGTTGAAGTCGGACTCCGGCTCCTTCAACGTGATGGTGAAGGTCTTGGGGTCGACGACCTTCAGGCCTTCGACGGTCTTGGCACCCTTGGTGGTGTTGCCGACCTCGTCGGTGCCCTTGATCGGGTAGAAGAAGTAGTTGTTGAGCTGCTTGTTGTCCGGGTTGGCGCCGTAGTTCCACGCCTTGACGAACGACTCGGCCGTCACCTTGCTGCCGTCGGTGAACTTCCAGTCCTTGAGCTTGACGGTCCAGACCGTGCTGTCCTTGTTGGGCTCGACAGAATCGGCGACCTCGTTGGACACCGAGCCATCGGAGTTGTACGCCACGACACCGGAGAACAGGTTGTCCAGCGGATCTCCGCCGCCGACCTCGTTGGTCGCGGTCGGGATCAACGGGTTCTGCGGGTTCGTGCCGTAGACCGAGATGACCGACTTCGTGGCTGGTGCGCCACTGTCGTCGCCACCGCCGCCGCAGGCAGCCAAGGTCATGCCGGCCGTGGTCAGCAGTGCCACGCCCGCCAGGCGTGTTCGCCGAGTGAGTCGCATGGATTCCTCCTGTGATGAACATGGGCGTGCGCTGTCGCACGCCTCCCCATTGCTATCACTTCCGAACCATGTCGCCTAGCACCGACGGACTACGTAATAGAACCGTCACCTAATCGGGTCATCTGGTCCGCGACCGACCGCGCGGCACCCACGAGAACGGCGCGACACCACCGGTGGGTGGTGCCGCGCCGATCAGTTCGGTGCTAGGAGGTGCTGGGGCGCTCAGCCCTTGCGCTTCTTGACCTCGTCGGTCGCCTGTGGCAGGACCACCTTCAGGTCACCGACGACGCCGAAGTCGACGAGCTCGAAGATCGGAGCCTCGTCGTCCTTGTTGACCGCGATGATCGTCTTGGACGTCTGCATGCCGGCGCGGTGCTGGATGGCACCGGAGATGCCGTTGGCCACGTACAGCTGCGGCGACACGGTCTTGCCGGTCTGGCCGACCTGGAAGCTGTGCGGGTACCAGCCGGAGTCGACCGCGGCGCGCGAGGCGCCGACGGCTGCGCCGAGGCTGTCGGCGAAGGCCTCGACCTCGGTGAAGTCGCCACCGGTGCCGCGGCCACCGGAGACGACGATCGCCGCCTCGGTCAGCTCTGGACGACCGGAGGCCTCCTTGGCCTTGGACGACGTGATCTTGGCGGTCTTGGCCGCATCGGAGATGTCGCAGGTCATCGCCTCGACCGTGCCGGCGCCCGCTGCCGCCTCGGGGGCGGTGGAGTTGGGCTTGACCGTGATGATCGCGGCGCCCTGGGTGACCTGTGCCTGGACCGTGAAGTTGCCGGCGAACACCGACTGGGTGGTGGTGATCGTGCCGCCGTCGGCCTGCACGTCCACGGCGTCGCTGATCCAGCCCGACCCGGTCTTCAGCGCCACGCGGGCGCTGATCTCCTTGCCCTCTGTGGAGGCACCGACGAGCACCGCTGCCGGGCTCTTGTCGGCGACCAGCTGCGCCAGCGCCTCGGCCTTGGGGGCCACCAGGTACTCGGCGTAGGCAGGATCCTCGAAGGTGTAGATCTTCTCCGCGCCGTACTCGGCC
>JBBSRN010000111.1:0-8100 GCA_038242985.1 Propionibacteriales bacterium
ACGCCGGTCACCGGCGGCCAGGGTCGCACCGAAGACCCCGCCGGGCGCGAGCTGCGGAGCCGCCTGCGCGAACGGGTGGGGCCTCGTCTGCCACATCGAACCGAGCTTCTTGGGATAGCCCTGGTGCAGCCCACGTCCGATCGCGAAGTCCTTGTCCACCCAGATGTACACGCACCGCGAGAACGTCTGGCCCTCGAACGAGCACCGGACGACCACGAAGGCCTCCTTGTACTGCGCCCGCACCGGGTCGAGCAGCTCCTCGCGCGATGCGGAGCACGACTGCCAGTCCGCCCAGATCAGCGCGACGGCGCCGGGGTCCTCAGAAGCCAGCGACAACGGCGCGGGAAGCAGCGCCTCCACGCGCGCCGGATCGGTGCGGTACTCGACCGTCAGCAGATCACCGGAGTAGTGCCACGGCGGGGACGGGATGAGCGCCGCCCGGCCGAGCGGTGTGCGGGGGTAGAGGAAGCCATGCTGCTCCTGGGGCGTCATGCGGTGCTCCTCATCTCCGACGATCGAGATCGTTTGGACCCTGACGACATGTCCTGACGATAGGCGAGGAGCCGAGCCGGCGCCAGACCCCTGCGGCCGGAGTCAGGCCGTGGTCTCGTCGAGGATCTTCAGCACGATGTCGGCGGACGTGTCGGGGTTGACGAACACCACTCGCAGCACGGTGCGGCCGGCCCACCGGGTGGGGACGCACAGCATCGTGCCGTCGTGCGCCAGTCGGTCGCACCAGCGCGCGTAGTCCGCCTCGTCCCACCCGGGACGGTCGAACAGCACCACGGACAGCTCCGGTGCGACCAGGAGGTCCAGCTGCTCGATCCGCTCGATGCCGGCAGCCACCTCGCGCGCGGTCGTCAAGGTCTGCTCGATGGCGTCGCGGTACCGGTCGGTGCCGTGCGTCGCCAGCCCGAACCACAGCGGGAGCCCTCGGGCGCGGCGCGACAGGTGCAGGGCCAGGTCCGACGGATTCGGCTGCTCGCGATCGATGTGGTCGAGGTAGCTCGCGTGCTGGGCATGCGCGTCCCGAGCGGTGGCCGCGTCGCGGTACAGCAGGGCACAGCAGTCGTACGGCGCGAACAGCCACTTGTGTGGATCCACGATGAAGCTGTCGGCGCGCTCGATGCCGCGGAACTGCGCGCGCACCGACGGCGCGAGCAACGCCGCACCCCCATAGGCGCCATCGACATGCATCCACACGCCGTGGTCGGCGCACGCGTCGGCGACGTCGGCCAGGTCGTCGATGACACCGGTGTTGGTCGTCCCGGCCGACGTGACCACGGCGAACGCCGACGGCGTGCGTTCCAGCACCTCGCGAAGGGCCGTGCCGGTCATGTGCCCCCGATCGTCGACCGGGACCTCGGCGATCGCGACGTCGAGCACCTCCGCCGCGGTGGCGATCGAGGAGTGCGCCCCATCGGTGCACACCAGCGTCCACCCACCCTCGGGCTTCGCCCCGCGCCGACGCAGGGCCCGCTTGCGCGCTGCCACCAGCGCGGACAGGTTGCCGATCGTGCCGCCGGACACGAAGCAGCCTGCGGCAGTGTCGGGCCACTGCAGGATGCCGACCAACCAGGTGAGCACCTCGTTCTCCGCGTGGATGGCGCCGGCGCCCGCCTCCCAGAGCCCGCCGAAGATGTTGGCGCTGCCGGTCACCGCGTCGAAGGCCACCGACGAGCGATTCGGTGCCGCCGGGATGTAGGCGAGATTCAGCTCGTGGCCCTGCGCACGGGTGGCCGGCTCGAGGACGTCGGTGAAGATCCGCATCGCCTCGGCCGATCCGATGCCGGCCGGCAGCACCGTGGCCCCGGCGGCTGCGGCGAGCTCGGACTCCGGTCGGGCGGTCGAGCGCGGATCGGAGGACCGGGCCATCCGGGCCACCGCCCACGCGAGCGCCGCGCGGACGGTCGAGGACTCATCGCCCCAGAACTCGTTGGTGACGCCGAGATCGGTGCCGTGCACGTGCGAGCCGTGATTCGGTGCGCTGGCTGCGTCGTCGGTCATCGGGTGCCTCCTGGTCAGAGATGGCCACGTCCGAGGTGGCCGCGATCCTTGTCAAAGTGTGAGCCGCGTCATATCGTAAGGCTCCAAACGATTGAGCTCCGCACCATCCGGCGGCACACCATCAGGCTGCACACATCAGGGGGAGGATCGCGTGGGACATTTCAACACGGACGCACTCGAGGCGGTCGCAGCAGATCTCGCCGGTCGCGGCATCGACGTCGTCCGCCTGAGCTACTCCGACCTGATGGGCACCGAACGAGGTCGCGATCTCATGGTGTCGAACCTGGCCCGGACGGTGGGCGACGGTGTCGCGTTCTGCCGCACCGTCTTCGGCACGACGCCCGGCGGCGACGTCATCGCCATCGAGGGGGGTCTGGCCGACGGCCTGCCCGACGTGGTCGCGTTCCCCGACGTCGAGACGGTGGCCGACGTGCCCTGGGAGCCCGGCGTGGCCCATGTCATCGCCGACGTGTTCAATCCCGACGGCACGCCGTCGGAGGAGAGCCCGCGCAACGTGCTGCGCCGCGTGCTCGGCAAGTTCTCCGAGCTGGGCATGCGACCCATCGTCGGACCGGAGCTGGAGTTCTTCGTGCTCGAGAAGGACGACTCCGCACCCACCGGCTGGCGACGCTACGGCGAGGCCACCGGCAACGTGTACGTGTCGGGCCTGCGCGGCGACCCCGAGAACGTGCTGCTGCGATCGCTGCGTGAGCTGGCCGGCTACGGCCTCGACGTCGTGGCCGCCAACCACGAGTTCTCCAGCGGCCAGTTCGAGATCAACCTCTGGCACTCAGACGCGCTCGATGCTGCCGATCGCGCGTACCGGTTCAAGGGCGCGGTCAAGGAGCTGGCGCGCCGGGAGGGCAAGCTCGCCACGTTCATGGCCAAGCCGTACAACGACGAGGGCGGCTCCGGCTTCCACCTGCACTTCTCCACCCTCGACGACGCCGGTGCCTACCTGTTCGACGATCCAGACGGCGAGGACGGGCTGTCCGCGACCGGTCGGTCGGCGATCGCGGGAGTGCTGGCCCACGCTCCGGCGCTCGCGGCACTGTCCAACCCCACGATCAACTCCTACAAGCGCTTCGGCCCCGACACCCTCGCGCCGTGGCTGATCGACTGGGGCCTGGACAACCGCTGCGCGATGGTGCGCGTGCCACCGGAGCGTGGCCGTGCTTCGCGCCTGGAGCTGCGCCTCGGCGACGCGACGGCCAACCCCTACCTGGCGATCGCGGGCATGCTCGCCGCCGCCTATCTCGGCATCCGCGACGAGATGGTGCCGCCAGCGGGCCTGGACGGCTACGGGTACGACACCAGCAAGGCCGAGATGCTGCCCACCCATCTGGCGCAGTCGTTGGACGCCCTCGAGGCCGACACCGAGTTCGCCGACCTGCTCGGTCCGCGATTCGTGCAGACGTTCCTGGCGTTCAAGCGTGACGAGCTCGAGCGCTTCAGCCGCTTCGTGACCGACTGGGAGTTCACCGAGTACGCCTACCACCTGTGACCCCCTGCCCGCCGGTCGATGCCGACCACCACCCGCCGCCCACCGACCGCTAGGACGCACCATGGACCGCCCCGCACTGGCCGACATCGACCTCGCGAACCTGGACATCTTCGAGCGCAACGAAGCCTGGGCCAGCTTCGACCGGCTGCGGGCGGAGTCGCCGGTGCACTGGAACCCTGAGTCCGGCGGTGCCGGTTTCTGGTCGATCACCCGGCACGACGACATCGTCGCAGTCGATCGCGACTCCGAGACGTTCACCTCGACCGACTACGTCAACCTGGAGGAGGTCGACGACGATCTCAAGGACCTGCGCCGCTCGATGCTGGAGTCCGACGGCACGCGGCACCGGGCACTGCGCAAGCTGCTGCAGCGCGACTTCGGCGGACAGACGCTCAAGAAGTTCGAAGACTTCCTGCAAGGCCTGACCGAGGCGACGGTGAACGCGGCCCTGCGTCAGCGCGACTTCGACTTCGTCAAGGAGGTCAGCGCCGACTTCCCCATCCAGGTGCTGGCGCAGATGCTCGACGTGCCACCGGACCGCACCGATCAGCTGATCCACTGGGGCAACCAGATGATCGGCAACACCGACCCCGACTACGCCCAGGTGCTGCTCTCGGACGCCGACAGCGACCAGTACAAGCACCTGCCGTTCCGCTCCCCCGCTGCGTTGGAGGTGTTCGAGTACGGCCGCCGGTTGGCCCAGCAACGCCGCGGCGGCGACGGGGAGGACCTGGTCAGCAAGCTGGTCAACCGGGAGCCGGTCGACGGCGAGCCGCTGACCGCGACCGAGTTCGACAACTACTTCCTGCTGCTGGTCGTCGCCGGCAACGAGACGACCCGCCACACGATCAGTCATTCGATGCTGGCTCTCATGGAGCACCCCGATCAGCTCGCCCTGCTGCAGGAACGGCCCGAGCTCATCCCCCAGGCGGTCGAGGAGTTCCTGCGCTGGGCCAGCCCGGTCTACCACTTCCGCCGCACCGCCACCCGAGACGTCGAGCTGCGCGGGAAGCAGATCTCGGCCGGCGACAAGGTCGTCATGTGGTTCGCGTCGGGCAATCGCGACGAGGAGGTCTTCGCCGATCCGTACCGCTTCGACGTGACCCGCCACCCCAACGACCACGTCACCTTCGGCAAGGGCGGACCGCACTTCTGCCTCGGCAACAACCTGGCCCGCATGGAGATCCGGCTGATGTTCCAGGCCCTCATCCCGCGGATCACGAGCATGGACTTCACCGGCGACGTGACCCGCGTGCGCAGCAACTTCGTCAACGGGATCAAGAAGTTCCCGGTCTCCATCACGACCAGATGACGGCCCGGAGAGCCCTCTGCGTGCTGCACGACCACTGCTCCGCACCCGGCCTGGTGGGTCAGGCGCTGGCGGAGCTCGGCTGGGAGATCGAGACGCTGACGGTCGTGCCGAGTGAGCGTTTCGATGACCCCGGGGTCGACGTCACCTTCCCCGATCACCGGCCGTACGACCTGCTGGTGCCGTTCGGCGCGCCGTGGAGCGTGTATGACACCGAGCGCATCGGCTCGTGGGTGCGGCCCGAGCTGGACTGGCTGGCGGCAGCCGTCGCGGACGGCACCCCCGTGCTCGGGGTGTGCTTCGGCGGTCAGCTGCTCGCGCAGGCTCTCGGTGGAACGGTCATGCTCGGCGAGGTGCCCGAGGTGGGCTGGCACGACGTCGAGTCCGACCGCGAGGACCTCGTGCCGAGCGGCTCCTGGTTCCAGTGGCACTACGACCAGTTCACGCTGCCGCCGGGTGCGGAACCGGTGGCGCGCAACGCGGTCACCGAGCAGGCCTTCATGCACGGGCGCTCGATGGGCGTCCAATTCCATCCCGAGCTGACACCGGACATCCTGACCGGCTGGTTGGACATGGGCGGGGACGCCAAGGCCCGCGCCCTCGGCCTCGATCCCGCCCGGCTCGTCGAGCAGACTGCCGGCCGCGCCAGCGCATCCCCAGCCCGCACCCGTAGGTTGGTGGAGGGATATCTGGAGCACGTCTTCTGAACCCCGACCACACCTGCACCCAAGGAGCAAACATGAGCACGCAGCCGATGTACCGCGTCACCGATCCGTCGACCGGTGAGGTCCTCGAGTCCTTCGACCACTCGACCGACGCCGAGATCGAGACAGCGATCGCTGCCACCGCCAACGCCTACCGCGAGTGGAAGGACGTGCCGATCGCCCAACGCGCCGAGATCGTGCAGAAGGTGGCCGATCTGTTCCGCGAACGCGCCGACGAGCTCGGTGCCATCGCGACCCAGGAGATGGGCAAGCCGTTGGCCGAGGCCGTCGGCGAGGCCGACTTCTGCGGCGACATCTTCGAGTACTTCGCGACCGAGGGCCCCGGCCTGGCTGCTGACCAGCCGATCAAGGGCATCTCCGGCGGCACCGCCATCGTGCAGCGACTGCCGATCGGGCCGTTGCTCGGGATCATGCCGTGGAACTACCCCTTCTACCAGATCGCCCGCTTCGTGGCCCCGAACCTGATGCTGGGCAACACCATCATCCTCAAGCACGCCGAGTCGGTGCCCCGCTCGGCGAAGGCGGTCGCGCAGATCATGGCGGACGCGGGCCTGCCCGAGGGCGCCTACGTCAACGTGTTCGCGACCTTCGACCAGGTGTCGACGATCATCGCCGACCCGCGGGTGCAGGGCGTGTCGTTGACCGGGTCGGAGCGCGCCGGCTCGGCCGTCGCAGCCCAGGCCGGACAGCACCTCAAGAAGTGCGTGCTCGAGCTCGGTGGATCCGATCCGTACGTGATCCTGGACAGCGAGGACGTGGCCGCGGCGGCCGATCTCGCCTGGGAGACCCGGATGAGCAACACCGGTCAGGCCTGCAACTCCAACAAGCGCATGATCGTCATGGACGACGTCTTCGACGGCTTCGTGGCGCGTCTCACCGAGAACGCGACGGCGCTCGACTCGTTCTCGCCGATGTCCTCGCGTGCGGCCGCGGAGAAGCTCGACGAGCAGGTGCGCGACGCGGTCGACAAGGGAGCGACCCTGCACGCCGGCGGGGTGCTCTCCGAGGGCCCGGGCGCCCACTACTCCCCCGGTGTCCTCACCGGCATCACCGAGGAGATGCGCGCCTACCGCGAGGAGCTGTTCGGACCTGTCGCGGTCGTCTACCAGGTCAGCAACGACGACGAGGCTCTGGCTCTGGCCAACGACAGCGACTACGGCCTCGGCGGCGCCGTGTTCAGCACCGATCCGCAGCGGGCTGAGAAGCTGGCCCAGCACCTCGAGGTCGGCATGTCGAACGTGAACACGCCCGCAGGTGAGGGCGCCGAGGTGCCGTTCGGTGGCGTCAAGCGTTCCGGTTTCGGTCGCGAGCTCGGACCGCTCGGCATGGAGGAGTTCGTCAACAAGCGGATGTACTACGTCGCAGACTGACGCGAGCGCCCGGTCGCACCGCAGGGGGCGACCGGGCTCAGCGCGGCGTGCAGGTGCCGGCGCACGTGCCTACGGTGGAACCGACATCCACGCGAGGAGACCCCAGTGCGCGACCCCAGCACCGTGATCGAGCTGTTCGACGAGGTGCACGCATGCACCGGACAGCTGGCGGCACCGCTTTCGCCGGAGGACCAGGCGATCGTTCGCCGCTCCTCCCGGTCCGAGCGCGCATTCGTCCCGCGCGGGGCATGCTCGTGAGCACCGCGACCGAACCGGTCGTCGCGCCCACGGTGTCGGTGCTGCTCGACCCGGGCTGGGCTGCGGACAACCTCGCCGCCGACGTCCGCCGCGGCCTGGGCTCCCATCCCCGCACCCTGCCGCCCCAATGGCTGTACGACGACCGAGGATCCGATCTGTTCGACCAGATCACTCGGCTGCCGGAGTACTACCCCACCGAGGCCGAGCGAGCGCTCCTGGTGGCCCACGCCGACGAGATCGTCTCGCTGTCCGGGGCCGACACGGTCGTCGAGCTGGGCAGCGGCACCAGCGAGAAGACCCGCACCCTGCTCGACGCCTTCACCGCGCGTGGCGCGCTGACCCGCTTCGTTCCCGTCGACGTCGCCGAGGGCACGCTGCGCGCCGCTGCCACCGAACTGTCGCAACGCTATCCCGGCCTGCAGGTCGAGGCCATCGTTGGCGACTTCACCCTGCACCTGGGTCATCTGCCTCCCGGCGGGCGCAAGATCATCGCGTTCCTCGGGGGCACCATCGGCAACCTGTACGTGGAGGAGCGGGCGGCATTCCTCGGCGCGTTGTCGGACTCGCTCGAGGTGGGTGACTGCCTGCTGCTGGGCACAGACCTGGTCAAGGCGAGCGATCGTCTCATCGCGGCCTACAACGACTCCCAGGGCGTCACCGCCGCGTTCGTCCTCAACTGCCTGCACGTGGTCAATCGCGAGCTCGGCGCCGACTTCGACACGGCGGCGTTCAGCTACGTGCCGTTCTGGGATCCGCACATGGAGCGCATGGACCTGCGCCTGCGCGCTGATATGCCGCAGCGCGTCAGCATCCCCGGTGCCGACCTCGAGATCGACCTGGCCAGCGGCGAGGAGATCCGCGTCGAGATCTCCACCAAGTTCCGGCCCGACGCGCTTCGAGCCGAGCTCGCCGCCGCCGGGTTCGAGC
>JBBSRN010000112.1:0-8029 GCA_038242985.1 Propionibacteriales bacterium
GGCCCTAGGGTTGTTTGTTTCTTCCCGCGCCCCCCCCCCCCCCGTGTTGCCCACCCGGCCGGCGGCGGGGGGGGTGGGGCGGCGGGCCTCTCCCCGCGGCCACCCCCGCTCCCCCCCCCGCCCACTCGCGCCGCCGTTCCGCCGTCCGCCGCAGCGTCCCCGAACTCATCCCCGTGGTGAACCACGCGTCGCTGATGCCTCAGGACTCGCGCTGGTCACTGTGGTCCCAGGGGAGGTGACCCTGTCGGCTCTCAAGGCCGCGAAAGCCGACTAAGCCACCGCCCACCTGCTCGCCCCGCGCCCGCGCGCCGCCGGGCTGTTCAGAGGGGCGTGACGGTGATGGAGACCATCCCGGGTCCGACGTGGGCGCCGATGGAGGCGCCGACCTCGTCGACCGGCACCGCCTCGACCTGCAGCGCGACCGCGAGGCGCTCGGCGACCTGCTGGGCGATCACGGCGTTGGCGAGGTGCTGCACGCCGATGGAATAGCCCTCCTCACAGGCCCCGGCCGCCTCGACGGCAAGGGTCTCCAGCCGGGCCAGAGCACGCGCCGAGGTGCGGACCCGTTCCAGCGGCACGACCATGCCGTCTCGAAGCGTCAGGATCGGCTTGACCGCGAGGGCCGATCCGATCAGTGCCGCTGCGGCGCCGACCCGGCCGCCCCGGCGCAGGTACTCCAGGGTGTCCACGTACAACGTCACCGTCGTGCCGGCACCGGCACGCTCCGCCGCCGCCGCCACGTCGGCTACGTCGGCACCGGCATCTCGCGCGGCCGCCGCACGCCCGGCGGCGAATCCGACACCCAGACCGACCTGACCGGAATCGATCACCGTGACGGGCACCGGTGACTCCTTCGCGGCCAGCTGCGCAGACTCCACGGTGCCGGACATCTTGCCGCTCAGGTGCACCGAGACGATCTGGTCGGCGCCGTCTGCGGCGGCCTGCTGGTACACCGCCAGGAACTCCGCTGGAACGGGGCGCGAGGTGCTCACCGGCACGAAGGCGGCCAACGCCTCGGCGATCATGTCCGCGGTGACCTCGGCAGATCCCTCCACGAACGTGTCGGCGCCGATGATCACCTTCAGCGGCACGACGTAGATGTGCTCACGTGCGGCATCGGCACTGGACAGGCTCGCCGTCGAGTCGGTGACGATCGCGACAGTCATGCAGACACCCTAGCCACCTGACGCCCGATCGACGGGTCAGACCACGACGCTGACGAGCTTGGGTGCGCGGACGATGATCTTGCGGATCGGACGGCCGTCGATGGAGCGGACCACGTTGGGCTCGGCCAGCGCCAGCGCCTCCAGCTCCTCGTCGCCGATGTCCGGGCTGACCTCGATCTTGCCGCGGACCTTGCCGGCCACCTGCACCACGCACGTGACGGTGTCGGCGGCGAGGTGGGCCGGGTCGGCGACGGGGAACGGCGCCCGCGCCAGCGAGCCGGTGTGACCCATGCGGGACCAGAGCTCCTCCGCGACGTGCGGAGCCACGGGCGCCAGCATCAGCACCATCGGTTCCAGCACCGATCGTGCGCGCACCTGCTTCTTGGTCAGATGGTTGGTCATCTCGATGAGCTTGGCGATGGCGGTGTTGAACCGCAGGCCATCCATGTCCGCGCGCACGCCGTCGATGGTCTGGTGCAGCACGTGCAGCGTCTCGGCATCGGCGGCGTCCTCGGTGACCCGGACCTCACCGGTGGCTTCGTCGACGAACAGCCGCCACAGTCGCTGCAGGAAGCGCTGCGAGCCCACGACGGCTCGGGTCTCCCACGGTCGCGAGGCGTCGAGCGGCCCCATCGACATCTCGTAGATGCGGAAGGTGTCAGCCCCGTACTCGGCGTACATCTCATCGGGCGTGACGACGTTCTTCAGGCTCTTGCCCATCTTGCCGTACTCGCGCTGCACCGGACGGCCCTCGTACGTCCAGGAGCCGTCCTCGTGCTCGACGACGTCGGCGGCCTCGACGTACGTGCCGCGTTCATCGGTGAAGGCGTACGCCTGGATGTAGCCCTGGTTGAACAGGCGGTGGAACGGCTCCTCGCTGGACACGTGACCCAGGTCGAACAGCACCTTGTGCCAGAACCGCGCGTACAGCAGGTGCAGCACGGCATGCTCGACCCCGCCCACATAGAGGTCCACTCCCCCGGTACCGCCGGCCTCGCGCGGTCCGAGCCAGTACTGCTCGTTCTGCGGATCGACGGCCCGATCGGTGTTGTGGGGGTCGGCATAACGCAACTCGTACCACGACGAGCCGGCCCAGTTCGGCATCGTGTTGGTCTCGCGACGGTACCGCTGCGGACCGTCGCCGAGATCCAGGGTCACGCTGACCCAGTCGGTGGCGCGCGCCAGCGGCGGTTCCGGCTCGCTGGTGACGTCATCGGGCGCGAACGTGCGCGGCGAGTAGTCCGGCACGTCGGGCAGATCGACCGGCAGCATCGAGTCCGGCACGGCGTGCGGCTGTCCCTGGGCGTCGTACACGATCGGGAACGGCTCGCCCCAGTAGCGCTGACGACTGAACAGCCAGTCCCGCAGCCGGTACGTGGTGGTGCCTGCACCGCGGCCGTGGTCCTGCAACCAGGTGATCGCCGTCGTCTTCGCGTCGTCGACCGACAGGGCGTCGAGGTCCAGGTCCCCGTGGGAGGAGTTGATGGCCGGGCCGTCGCCGGTCCACACCCCTTCGTGACCCTCCGGCGCCTGGACGACGGGACGGATGTCGAGCCCATAGGCCGTGGCGAAGTCGAAGTCGCGCTCGTCGTGGGCGGGGACGGCCATGATGGCGCCGGTCCCGTAACCCATGAGGACGTAGTCGGCCACGAAGACGGGGATGCTCTCGCCGTTGACCGGGTTGGTCGCGTGCGCGCCGGTGAACACGCCTGTCTTGTCCCGCGCGCCGCCAGCCGACCCACCCGGTCCGGGTGCCCCGGCCTGACGCTCGACGTCGGTCTTGGCCGCGGCGGCAGCGCGGTAGGCGGCGACGGCCGTCCGGGGGTCGTCCTGCCCGTTGGTCCACGCCCGGGACACCTCGTCCGGCCACTGGTCGGGGGTGATCGAGTCCACCAACGGATGTTCGGGGGCCAGCACCATGTAGGTGGCACCGAACAGCGTGTCGGGTCGGGTCGTGAAGACGTCGATCGCCGCGTCCTGGGCGCCGACCACCGGGAAACGCACGTGGGCACCGGCCGAGCGGCCGATCCAGTTGCGTTGCATCTGCTTGACCGACTCCGGCCAGTCGACCCGGTCCAGGTCGTCGATGAGCCGGTCGGAGTAGGCGGTGATCCGCATCTTCCACTGCCGGAGCTTGCGGGTGTAGACCGGGAAGTTGCCGCGCTCGCTGCGACCCTCGCCGGTCACCTCCTCGTTCGCCAGCACGGTGCCGAGGCCCGGGCACCAGTTGACCGGCGAGTCATCGACGTAGGCCAGCCGGACCGAGTCGATCAGCAACGAGCGCTCCAACGGCTCGAGCTCGGACCACGCGGCGCCGTCGGGCGCGTTGCGGGCTCCTGACTCGTACTCGGCCCGCAGCTCGCTGATCGGCCGGGCCCGCTGGGCGTCCTCGTCGTACCACGACTCGAAGACCTGGAGGAAGATCCACTGGGTCCAGCGCACGAAGTCCGGATCGATCGTGGCGAAGCTGCGGCGCTCGTCGTGCGCCAGGCCGAGGCGTCGCAGCTGACGCTTCATGGTGGTGATGTTGGCCAGCGTGTTGTCCCGCGGGTGCTCGCCGGTCTGGATCGAGTGCAGCTCGGCGGGCAGTCCGTACGCGTCGTAGCCCAGCGCGTGCAGGACGTTGTCGCCCAGCATCCGGCGAAAGCGCCCGACGACGTCGGTGGCGATGTATCCCAGCGGGTGACCGACGTGCAGTCCGGCGCCCGACGGATACGGGAACATGTCCATGATGAAGAACTTGTCGCCCAGCTCGCCTGCATCCTCGTCGCCGGAGTCGGCGCCGGTGGCGGGGGCCAGGTCACCGACCGGATTGGGTGCCCAGAACGTGCCTTCGGCCTCCCACCGGTCCTGCCACCGTCGCTCGATGTCGTCGGCGAGCGTGGCGGTGTAGCGGTGCGGGGCGTCGGGATCGATTCCGGACGTCGTGTCGGGCGGGGTCACCCGCGAGATGTTACTGGTCCTCGCCCTCCGACAGGTCCGGCGGCACGACCACGGGTCGCAACCGGCCCCACGTGACGAACACGGCGGCCGCCACGACCATGCCGATGCCGCTCCACAGATTCACGTTGAACCCGTCGGCGCGCGCCAGCTCTGCCTCGGTGGCGTTGAAGATGCCCAGCAGGACCAGGATGACTCCGTACACACCGATCAGGCCGGCGATCACGAACCGGATGTCGAACGCACCGGCCGTGCGCTTCTGCGTCTCGCCGGAGGGGTTCCCCGATGATTTCTCGGTCATGTCGATCTCCTAGAGGAACAAGAGGTTGAGGGCGATGACGAGCACGCCACCGACGGCGGCGAGCTTGACCGGCGACTGGTACCACGGCAGTGCGGCCTCGTCCGGGTCGACGAGGTCGGCCTTGGGAGTGAGCGAGTAGACCAGCCCCACGAGCTCCTTCTCCAGTCTCGGCGCAGTGCGCAAGGTGACGATCACGCTGACCGCGATGTCGACCACGAAGGCGGCGCCGGCAGCCACGAAGCTGGCACCCTGGCCGCCGATCCCGATCGTGCCGGTGCTGAGACCACCGAGCGCGTCCTCGCTGAGGATCGCCACCACCAAGGCCGCGCCGGTGCCCGACACCAGACCGACCCAACCCGCGGTGGCGCTCATCCGCTTCCAGAACATGCCGAGGATGAAGGTGGCGAACAGCGGAGCGTTGAAGAAGCCGAACAGCGTCTGCAGATAGTCCATCAGGTTGTCGTAGTTGGAGGCGAAGAAGGCCGTGCCGATCGCGGTGATCGTCGCCCCGACCGTCGCGAGGCGGCCGATCTTCAAGTAGTACCCGTCCGGCCGGTCCTTCTGGACGTACTGCTGCCACAGGTCGTAGCTGAACACCGTGTTGAACGCCGAGATGTTCGCCGCCATGCCGGCCATGAACGAGGCGAGCAGGCCGGCGATCGCGACACCGAGCATGCCGTTGGGCAACAGATCGCGGATCAACAGCAGGATCGCGTCGTTGTACGTCGCGCCACCGGTGTCACCGCTGCCCGATTTCAAGTTGGCGATCTCCGGCACCACGATCGCGGCGATGATGCCGGGGATGATCACGATGAACGGGATGAACATCTTGGGGAACGCGCCGATGATGGGCGCCCGCCGCGCCGACGACAGCGAGTCCGAGGCCATGGCGCGCTGCACCTCGACGAAGTTGGTCGTCCAGTACCCGAACGACAGCACGAAGCCGAGGCCGAACACCAGACCGATGACCGACAGCACGGGGTTGTCGATGCCGGTCAGCTCGGTGCCCGGCCACGAGGACAGCTGCTCCCCGTCGGGCTGGACCCCGTCGACGATGCCCTGCCAGCCGCCGACCTTGTGCAAGGCGATGATCGTCAGCGGCAGCAGCGCCGCCACGATGACGAAGAACTGCAGGACCTCGTTGTAGATGGCAGCGGACAGTCCGCCCAACGTGATGTACGACAAGACGATGATCGCCGCGACGATCAACGAGACCCACAACGGCCAGCCGAGCAGCCGATTGACGATCGTCGCCAGCAGGTACAGGTTGATGCCGGCGATCAGCAGCTGCGCGATCGCGAAGCTGAGCGCGTTGACGAGGTGGGCGCCGGTGCCGAAGCGCTTGCGCATGAACTCCGGCACGCTGCGCACGCCGCTGCCGTAGTAGAACGGCATCATCACGATGCCGAGGAACAGCATCGCCGGCACCGCGCCGATCCAGAAGTAGTGGAAGGTCGCGGCGCCGAACTGCGCGCCGTTGGCTGACATCCCCATGATCTCGACGGCACCGAGGTTGGCCGAGATGAAGGCCAGACCGGTGACCCACGCGGGCAGCGAGCGCCCTGACAAGAAGAAGTCGAGGCTGGTGGAGACCTGGCGCCGCGCGAGCACCCCGATCCCGATCACCACGACGAAGTACAACCCGACGAGCAGGTAGTCAGCCCAGTTCGCGTCGAGCCTGAAGGTGTCGCCTCCCGCCGACATCACTGTCGATGTCGCTGTCGCCGTCGTCATGTGCGGTGCCCCGTCCTCGGCAGGGGCGCCCGGCGCGACCCATGTCCACCGGGACGTTACTCCTCGGCGCGAGATCTGCCGATCAGGGTCCGGGGCTCAGGACTCCGCGCAGAACGCCTCGACCTTGCGCGTCGGACCTGACACGATCAGCTCGTCCTCGGCCGCGAGCATGGTGTCGGCCTGTGCGTACTCGAACTCCCCGTTGCCGGACTTGACCGCCACGATCGTGACACCGAACTGCCCGCGCAGCTTGGCGTCCTGCAGCGCCTTGCCGTGCGCAGAGGCCGGAGCGCGGGTACGCGCGATCGCGAAGTCGTCGAACTCCACGAAGTCGGTCATGGACCCGGCGACCATGTGCGCCACCCGCTTGCCCATCTGAGACTCGGGGCGGACCACGTGGGTCGCGCCGACCCGCTCGAGGATCGCGGCGTGCTTGCCGCTGACGGCCTTGGCCCACACTTCCTTGACACCGAGGTCGAGCAGGCTCAGCACCGTCAGCACGCTGGCCTCCAGATCGGTGCCGATGCCGACCACGGCGACGTCGAACTGCTCGGCACCGACCTGTCGGAGCGCTTCGGTGTCGGTGGAGTCGGCGCAGACGACGTGGGTGAAGTCGCTGGCGTAGCGCTGGACGATGTCTGCGCGCTCGTCGACCGCCAGCACCTCGTGACCCTGCTGGGTCAGGGAGCGCGCGACGGAGAAGCCGAACCGCCCCAGCCCGATCACCAGCACGGCGTCACGGGAGGTGTCGCGCGACGTCCTCTTGCGACGGATGGCGCGTGTGGGTGTTTCGTGACTAGCCAATGATCGGTTGCTCCTCGGGAAGGTGGTAGCGGGGAGTCCGCTGCCGCAGGATGAAAGCGCCTGCCGCTGCCATCGTGCCCACTCGGCCCACGAACATCAAGACGACGATGACGACTTGTGCCGACGCAGGTAGGTCAGCGGTGATGCCGGTGCTCAGGCCGACGGTCCCGAAGGCGGACGTGCACTCGAACAGGACCTCGTCGAATGCCTCGTCGGTGAGCAGCATCACGAGCAGGGTCGTGCCGGTGACCAGCATGACCGACAGCAGCGCGATCGACACCGCGGTGCGGACGACCCGCGAACCGATCGACCGGTTGCCGACCGTGATGTCGGTGTCGCCGCGCACCTCGGCGAGGATGACGTAGGCCAGGAGCAGGAAGGTCGTGATCTTGATGCCGCCGGCGGTGCTGGCGCTGCCGCCGCCGATGAACATCAAGATGATGCCGATGTTGAGCGTCTCCGGCCGCACCGCGCCCCAGTCGAAGCTGGCCAGACCGCCGGAACGCGGCATGATGCCGCCCTCGATGCCGGAGACGACCTTGTGCCAGACGCCCTCGGATCCGATCGTCGCCGGATTGGACCATTCCAGGGCCGTGAACACCGCGGCACCGAACACCAGCAGGCCGATCGAGCCCCACACCGTCAGTCGGGTGTGTATCGTCCACCGGCTCGGTCGGCGCCACCCGTCGAACAGCTCGGCGAGCACGGGGAAACCCACCGCCCCGACGAACACCGCAGCCGAGATCGGCAGCAGCACCAGGCCGTCGCCGGCGTACTGGCCGAGGCTGTCGGCGTTCAGGGAGAAACCGGCGTTGTTGAAGGCCATGACCGCGTCGAAGACGCCGTGCCAGAGCGCGGTGTCCCACGTGTCGAAGTAGGAACCGCGGTAGCGGAACGTCAGCACGATCGCCGTCACGGTCTGGAAGAACAGCATCGTCACCGCGACCCGACGAAAGAGCGGCCGCACCTCGCCGATGTTGATCACGTGCATGTCGGCCTGGGCGACCAGGCGGGTGCGGATGCCGAGACGACCGCCGATGAACAGTCCGAGCACCGTGGCGAGCGCCACGATCCCGAGCCCGCC
>JBBSRN010000113.1:0-8013 GCA_038242985.1 Propionibacteriales bacterium
GGACGGTGGACACCGCGCTCGGTCTGCCGTGGTCACCTCGTCAGCCCAGTCGCGTCATCGCCAACGACTTCTCGCGCCGGTGGACGGGTCGTGAGGACGCCCTGGCCACGGATGCCGCGGCGCGGGCCGAGCTGGTGGCGGCGATGTCAGCCGACGACACCCGCATCGTCCCGGTCGACGCCGGCACCGGGGTCGGCGCCATCGCCTCAGCCCGTCCGGCTGCCGAGGTCATCGCCGCGCTGATGGGCTGGCGCGTCTGACCGACCTCGCCCGGACCGTCGATGCTCGGTTCAGCGCAGAGGATCGAAGTGGCGCATCAGCTCGTGCTGCTCGCCACGCACGAGGTTGCGAGCCACCATCTGTCCGGTCAGCGGGCCGAGCACGACGCCCCACATCCCGTGGCCGCCGGCCACGTGGACCCGGGGAGACCGGGTGGCACCGATCAGGGGGAGGCCGTCGCTGGTGCAGGGGCGCGAACCAACCCACTCGTCGGTGCGCTTGTCCCAGTCGACACCGGTCAGCATCGGCTGGGCGGCAGCGATGATCGCCTTGACGCGGCGCGGGTCGAAGGGCGCGTCCGGGCGGCGGAACTCCATCATCCCGGCGACGCGGAAACCGTCGCCCAGCGGAGTGCAGGCGACGCGCTGGGCGGGGAAGTACACCGGGTTGCGCGGCATCGCGTCGGGCTGCACGGTGAAGCTGTAGCCGCGGCCAGCCTGCACGACCTTGCGCACGCCGAAGGGGCGGGCCAGGCGATTGATCCACGCGCCGGTGGCCACGACGACAGCGTCGGCAGCGAGCACCTGGCCGTTGGCGAGGCGCACGTGCACGCCGGCCGGTCCGCGGTCGTCGATGTGCTCCACGGCCGAGCCGAAGGTGAACGTCGCGCCGCGCTCGCGGACGGCGTCGGCGATCGAGTTAACGAAACGACCGGGGTTGATGAACCGCTGCCCGCTCATCTGGATGCCGGCCTGCACGCCGTCGCCGAGGGATGGTTCCAGCGTCCGGGTCTCGTCGCGGTCGAGCACGGTGTAGTCGACCGGGGTGCCGGCCGCGACGACGTGGGCGAACTCGCGCTCCATCGCGTCGCGGTCCTTCACCGAGGCGAACGCCGTCAGGAAGGGCTGGGCGTCCTGTACCGGCTCGGCGACGCCGCCGGCGGTCAGATCCTCGAACGCGGCCAGGCTGTACCGGTTGATCTCCGCGTACGTCTCCATGGCGCGTTCCCACCGCTTGGGCGTGCACTGCCGCGCGAAGCTGGTGAGGAACCGGATCATGTGCGGGTCGGCCGCCACCGGCACATACACCGGCGACGAGGACTTCAACATCGACCGGATGCCGCTGGCCAGGACTGCCGGTTCGGCCAGCGGGAGGGTGAGCGCCGGCGACAACCACCCGGCGTTGCCCCAGGACGAGCCCGCGGCCACGCCGTCGCGATCCACGACGGTGACCTCGACCCCGTCAGCCTGCAGGTGCCACGCCGTGGACAGTCCCACGATGCCGGCACCCACGACGACGACCTTCTGGGGACGGGGCTGCTGATCTGGCTGGTTCATCAGCCCATCGTCTCGATCCCGGCCCGGACGTGGTGTGTGCTCCAGGCCACCATTCCGCCAGCCTGGTTGGCCGCTCGCACAGCGAGCTCCGGGTCGTGGTGAAGCTGTGGTGGCGCGCTCGCCTCTAGTGCTCGGTGTCGGCCCGGAGCTCGACCGATAAAGCCAGCGCGGTGTCGGTGTCCTCGACGTCGACGTCGCAGGTGTCGCGAGCGCGCCGCAGGCGGTTGCGCACCGTGTTCGGGTGCACGTGCAGCACGGCGGCGGCCCCGGCGACGTCGCCGTCGTGGTCCAGGTAGGCCGACAGCGTGCGGCGCATGGCCACGCGTTCCTCGACGTCGAGGCGGTCCAGGCGGGCCAGCGGACCGAACTCGCGATGTCGATCCAGGAAGGGCAGCGCATGGTCGACCAGCAGGTCGGCGTAGTGGCTGGACAACGTGGCGACCGTGTCGGCGACCGATCGCCGGCGCATCGCGCGCAGCAGGCGGTCGGCATCGTCTCGCGAGCGGTCGAGCTCGGCCGCGGAGCGGACCGCCCGGCCGAGCCCGATGGCGACGGGGCGCCCATTGGCGAGGAACCGCCGCTGCAGATCGGCCAGGACGTGCTCGACCACCGACGGTTCGGCGGCGACGACGGCGTGCAGGACCTCGTCGACCTCCGCGCACACGACATGGGCCAGCACGGCCGACAGGTGCAGGTTGACCGAGCCGTCCAGATTCGGCCCGGCGTCGACGGCCTGCATCGACACGACCTGCATGGTGCCCCGCAGCCCCAGCTGGTCGGCCGTCTCCGTCGCATCGGCTCCGCCGTCGAGCAGCGTCTGCACGATCTGCCGCCGGCGCCGTTGCTCGCTCGCCCCCCGCCGGTGCACCGACGCCACGGCCCGGCCGACGACCGGAGCGGCCGAGACCAGGATGCGCTGCTGCTCGGGCGTCGGCTCGTGCTGGACCGCCGCCCAGATCGATCCGACGAGCTCGCCGTCGGCGCGAACGGCGATGACGGCTCGGGGAGTCATCTCCGCGACCGTCAGGTCGAAGTAGTTGACCTCGTCGGAGTCGGCGATCGCGTCGAACACGCCCGCGACGACCAGGGCCCGGTGGTACTGCTCGGGGATCCGTCGACGAAGAATCGTCTCGACCCGGGCCGCATCGACGGCCTGCTGTCCGCCGGAGTACGCCACCACGGCGGAGTCGCGGTCCTCGATCGTGACCGGGGCCGACAACAGCTCGCTCAGTGAGTTGGCCAGCTCGAAGAGATCGTCGTCAGTGTTGAGCATCGTGGGCCCATCCTCGCTGAACCGGGCGTCAGGTCAACTGGGGACGTCGATGTCGCCGGGCTCAGGACGCGTTGACCGTCAGCAGCACGATCACCGAGTCCTCGAGGGCCGCGAGCGAGTGCGGCGCGTCGGGCACGACCACCAGATCGCCGGTCGAACCCTCGATCGACTCGCCGGCGCCCTCGACGACGACACGACCGGACACCACCTGGACGATGGCCTCGCCGGGATTGTTGTGCTCATCGAGCTGACTGCCCTGCGTCAGGGCGATCATGGTCAGGTGCATCTGATGATCGCGCCCACCGTAGAGCTTGTGTCCGCTGCGACCGCTGGAGGCGGCCCTCGCGATCTCGAGGTGTTCGTTGGCCAGGTCGGGCACGGAGATGGTCATCGGTTGCTCCCTCGGGTCAGGACCTCACCGTAGCCGGACGCGGGGTCGGGAGGCGAACAGGCGGTCCACCGGCGACGCCGCGGGGCACGCAGCCTGTCAGTCGATGACGTACCCCTCGCGGAACGTGGGGAAGTCCGGCACCCAGCCGGTGGCTCGTAGGCGCGCGTTCGACATCCGGCGTCCGGTGCCGAGCGTGGGGTCGGCCGGGGCCGGGGCCGGTGCGTCCAGACGCGAGGCGAGGTGGGCGGCGACGTCGCCGAGCTGGACCGGCTCGTCATCGGTGCCGACGTAGAGGCTGGCGGGCAGGGTGTCCATGGTCAGCAGGTGCACCACGGCTGCAGCGGCATCGTCGCGGTGGATGCGATTGGTCCACCGGTGCGGATCGGAGACCTCGCCGGACCGCACGGTGTCGACGAGACGAGTGGCGCCGCCGTCGTACAGCCCGGACAACCGCAGCACGGTCCCGCCGGGGATCCGGGCGATGAACACCTGCTCGGCCTCGAGCAGGGCACGACCCGGGCCATCCTGGGGACGAGGCGTCGTCGACTCGTCGACGATCTCGTCGGGAGGCAGGTCCCCGTACACCGCGGTCGAGGACACGAGGACGGCACGCGACGGCTGCTGCCCGGCCGCGTCCAGCGCGTCGAGGGCCCGCACCATGCCGTCGACGTACGTGGCGCGGTACGCCTCCGCGGTGCGGGGGCGGGCCGTCAGGGCGACGACGAGCAGGCCGAGATCCAGCGCTGGCAGCACCGGGACCTGACGGGTCAGGTCCGCTGCGATGCCCTGCATCGGAGCAGGCACCTGATCGGCCTGGCGCCGGATCGCCGCGACGTCGTGGCCCAGCTCGACCAGTCGCAGTCCGACGTCGGACCCGAGTCGGCCGCAGCCGACCAGCAGCACGTCTGTGGTCATGTGCACGCTCCCATCAGAGTGGTTCGTCAAAAGGGTGGCCAGGGTATGGCCGGCATGTCGCCGCGCGGTGCGGGAAACCGAGGATCGCGCAGCAGGCGGTCGCAGCGAGCCGCGAGCGCTGCGAGGTCGCGGGCGCTCAGCATCGTGGCGAGGGTGTCGCCGAGCCCGCCGACCAGGCCGGTCCGAACCCGGTCGACCCCCGCGACCTCGTCCTCGCTCAGCGGTTCGTCGGTCCAGCCCCACAGCACGGTGCGCAGCTTGTGCTCGGTGTGGAAGGTCAGGCCGTGGTCGATGCCGTGGCGATGGCCCGACTCCATCTCGAGCACGTGGCCGCCCTTGCGGTCGGCGTTGTTGACCACGATGTCGAAGATCGCCATGCGACGCAGGGCGGGGGAGTCCTCGTGGACCAGCGACACCGGCCGGTCACGACCATCGAGTCCGTCGAACACGTGCAGCCACCCCTCGGGGACCCGGCCGGACAGCACGAGGTCGACCGCGTCCTGGGCCGGATCCGGCTCGCACCACACCTGGATCATGCCGGGGCCGTACGGGCCCTCGCCCATCCACGTCGACGGCACCACGTCCCATCCGAAGGCCTGCGACACCTCGTACGCAGCGATCTCGCGTCGTGCGAGATTCCCGTCGGGAAAGTCCCACAACGGTTGCTCGCCGGAGATCGGCTTGTAGACGACCTGGATGCCGTCGATCGTGCCGACGAACGTGGCGTTGGAGGCCGGCATGATGCGACCGACGAGCTCCAGCTCGCCGTTCAGTCCGCCCACGAGGTGCTGGGGCGTCACCGGAAGCCGTCAGGCAAGGTGCAGACGTGCTCGTCGACGGAGTCCATCGGCTGGCCGCACAGCGAGCAGACCGGGCGGCCGGACTCGATGATGTCGCGCGTGCGCTTGGCGAACGCCCGGGCGGTGCCCACCGGGATGCGGACCTGCAGGACCTGCTCCGGCTCCAGCTCGACGGGATCCAGCGCCTCGAGCGCCTCGGCGTCGGCCTCGGATAGGGGGTAGGCCTCGATCACGATCTGCGCGGTGGAGGGGTCCCAGCCCAGACTCATCGCGCCGGCGCGGAACTGCTCGTGCACCGGCTCGTCCAGCGGGTCGTGATCGATGAGCCCGTCAGGGGCGAGCGCGGGAATGCTGAACGGGTTGCCGTCCTCGGCCATCAGCTGGTCGAGGATCTCCTCGATCTTCTCGGCCAGGACGGCCGACTGCTCCTTCTCCAGCGCGACGCTGACCACGTCCGAGCCGGACCGGGCCTGCAGGAAGAACGTCCGAGAACCCGGTTGACCGACGGTGTCGATCACGAATCGGTCTGGCCAGTCGAAGCCATGCACGAGAGGTGGCATGGGTCCAGTTTAGGAGCGGTCCGCAGGCTTCGCCTCCGGACCCGCCCCGCCCCCGACGGGCGCGTCGTCGTTGCTCGGGGCGATCGTCAACCAGTCCAGGTCGCCGGCGTGGGTGTTGCACGCCAGCACGGTGGGCCGGCCGGCCGCGTACCGGATGATCGACACCGACGCGGGGTCGACGTGCAGACGCTGGAACAGATCCAGGTGCATGCCGAGCGCGTCGGCCAGGATCGACTTGATGATGTCGCCATGGCTGACCGCGGCCCACACCGCGTTCTTGCCGTGCTCGGCCTCGATCGCCGCGTCGTGACGACGGATCGCCGCGACCGACCGGGCCTGCATCATCGGCAGCGACTCACCACCGGGGAAGGTCACGGCCGACGGCTGCGACTGGACGATCTTCCACAGGTCATCCTTGCCGAGGTCGGCGAGCTTCTCGCCCTGCCAGTCGCCGTAGTCGCACTCGGTGATGCCCTTCTCGACCAACAGGTCGGTCGGGGCTGACTGCAGCGCGACGAGTGCCCGGGAGGTCTGGCGGCAGCGTTCCAGTGGACTCGTCACGACAGCGGCCAGCGGCACGACGGCCAGCCGCTCCGCGGTGCGCGCGGCCTGATCGCGGCCCGTCCCGTCGAGCTTGACCCCGGCCGTGCGACCGGCCAGCACCCCGGTGGCGTTCGCGGTGGTGCGGCCGTGCCGGACGAGGATCACTGTGGCCATGGGTCGAGCCTAGAGGTCGCGGGCGAAGGCGCTCGTGGTCAGCCGACGGGCGCGAGTGCCCGGGCGGTCCAGGTGGACGTGTAGTCCAGGCCGCTGCGCTTGAACAGCTGGGTCACGGGGCAACGGCGCTCCAGCTCGCTGACCAGCTTCTCGAACGTCTCGGGATCGGCGTCGGTCTGGACCGAGGCCTCGATCGACACGGCGTCGAAGTTGGCGTTGCCCGCGCCGCCGCCGACCAGCACCGCAGGATCCAGGTCACCCTGGGCGGAGAACGCGAACTCCCCGAGGGTGACGCCGAGATCCTGGGCGACGAGCTGGGCGGTGATCTGGTTGCACGAGGTGAGTGCGCCGAGCGTGTAGGCCAGGGGGCTGGGAGCGGCGTCGGCGCCGCCGAAGGCCGGGTAGGTGTCGGCAGTGAACGTGTGGGCGTTCTCGCCGCCGACCACCAGGTCCTGGGCGACGCCCGTGCCGTTGGCGGTGACGGTGAAGGGGACCAGCTGCTTGACCATGGGGTTCCTCTCGTGGATGAGATCCCAGCATGATCGCGCTGCCTGCCCGTGCGAAGAGTGGTCAGCATGTGGGACGGGTGTCCACCGCCTGAGAAAGTGTTCTAGCCGGTCCAGGAGATGCGGGTCACCAGCGCACGATGATCGGTGCCCGCCACGACCAGCGTGCGCGCGCGGACCGCCTCCAACGCTCCGCGAAGGAAGACGTGATCCAGCGCGAACAGCGACGGAACTCCGGTGCCCGCCAGCTGGACGTTGCCCGGTGACGGCCACGTCGGCCGCCAGCTGGGTCCGGCATCGGCGCTGGCGTCCCGGAAGCTCGCGTCCATCAGTGCTTGCAGCGGCGGGTGGTCCAAGGTGGCGTTGAAGTCACCGGCGACCAGGGTCGGGCCGCGGGACGCCCGTGCCGCCGCGACCACGACGTCCAGATCGCCGGACCACTGCGCCACGCCGTTGTTGGGTGCGGTCGGGTGCACCGCGAGGATGCGCAGGGGCCCACGACTGGTGGTCATCTCGATCTCGTACCCGGCCGAGGAGGTGTCGATCTCACCGATGTCCCGCAGTGGCTTGTTCGCCAGGACGACGATGCCGTCGCGACCCTGGCCCGGCGCGCCGGCCCGATGGCCCAGCCGCCGATCGAGGCCGGCCCGGTCCAGTCCGTCGAGGGCCGCCGGCGTGATCTCCTGCAGGACGAGGACGTCCACGCCGTGGCGTGCCACCGCACGCAGGACCGCATCCGGATCGGCCTGACCGATGTGCAGGTTCGCGGTCATGACGGTCAACGTGTCGCCGGACGGCTCACCGGGTGGACCGGCCAGGAAGAAGGGCTCGGTGAACCACCACACGTGCAGGCACAGCAACGACGTCACCACGACCAGCGCAGCAACCCCGAGGGATCGGAAGGCAAGCCCCCAGGTGCTCCCGACCAGGACGATCACCGCAAGGCCGTACGAGATGATCGCCAACGGTGCGCAGGCGCGAAGGATCACCCACGGGAGACTGTCCCCGGGGAGCACCCTCGCCGCGGTGACGGCGAGCGTCGGAACGACCAGGAGCGAGACGACCAGGCCCGACACCAGCCTCACCACGGACCGCCTCGTGCGTGCGGTGGACAGATCAGCCGTTCCAGCGCCGCAGCGTGATCTTGGCGTTGCGCAGGGCGAGGACTTCTGCCCGCAGGTAGCGCCGGTGCCCGCCCATGGTGCGAACCACGGTGAGCTTTCCTGCGTTCGCCCACTTGCAGACGGTCTTGGTGTCCACGTCGAACAGACGGGCCACCTCACCGGGCTTGATCA
>JBBSRN010000114.1:0-8013 GCA_038242985.1 Propionibacteriales bacterium
CAGGGGATTGTTGGGGTGGCCGTTGACGTACTTGAATCCGTAGGTCACCCCGTCGCTGGTCGGCATCAGCTCGATCACGCCGTCGGTGGAGTGCGACGCCACCCGCGGTGTCTTGTCGAAAGCTGCCCAGCGCCTGAAGTCATCCTCGATGGCGGCAGCCATCTCGGCGATGATCGATTCGGGACCGCGCGTGCTGACCCATCTGGACATCGCCGGCACGTCCATGAAACGCACTCGACCGACGGGTCTGCTGCCGCCCTCGGGATGCACGGTTGCCGCGACCAGGGTGTCCAGGGTCATGCCGATGTCCTCTCGCAATGTCGTTCGTGATGCAGGGTTGTTGGTGATGCAGTGTCGTTGGTGATGCAGTGCTGTCGATTCGAGCGTATGCGATGATCCATACGCAAACAATGCAGATCTGTTGCAGTTCGAACGGATATCTGTTGCGCGAACATCGCGTTGACACAACGAATCGAACAGGAGCGAGATGGACGGCATCAATCGCGCGATCGTCGGTCACCTGCTCGGCAACGGACGCGCCACCTACCAGCAGATCGGGCAGGCCGTGGGCTTGTCCGCACCAGCGGTGAAACGTCGGGTCGACCAGATGCTCGCGCGGCGGGAGATCGCCGGATTCACTGTCGTGATCGATCCCGCATCCCTCGGCTGGGACACCGAGGCGTACGTGGAGATCTCGTACCAGGGCAATGTCTCGACCGCCCGCATGACCCGCGACCTGGAGTCGATCCCCGAGGTCGTCGGGGTGTGGACGGTGTCCGGCGACGCCGACGCCCTCGTGCACATCATGGCCTCGAACATGGCGGAGATCGAACGTACCGTCGAGCGCATGCGCGCCTTCCCCAACGTCGACCGCACGCGGAGCGTCATCGTGATGTCCCGACTGTTCGAACGATCGCGCTCCTGAGCGGGATCCCCTCAGCTCGCCCCGGAGATCAGGTAGCTGCCGTCGGACTTCTGCAGATCGAGGGTCACGTCCTCGGCGCGGCGCTCCCCGCCGTAGTCGTAGGAGTACCGGTAGGAGACCGTGAGATTGTCCGGATCGCCCTGCACGGACGTGACGTCCAGGTTGCCGACGTTCGACCAGAAGCCTTCGTACCCCGAGAGTCCGCCACTCTCCTCCTGGTACGACGGCGTCAGCTGGGCGAATCCGGTGGGTGGATCGTTGCTCGCCGCCGTCAGGTAGTCGGTGGCGAATCCCTCGAGCGTGGCGGCGGTGGGTTCGGCCGGGGGTGGCGCCGTCGGGGTCGGCGTCGTCGGGGCTGGCGTTGGAGCCGAGGTTGGAGTCGAGGTTGGAGCCGACGACGGGGTGCTGGCCGCTGCTCGGGGCGGACTGGGTGGCGGATCGGTGTCCCGTGTCGCGATGACGGCCACCAGCGCGATCAGGGCTGCCGCCGCGATACCCGCCACGACCGCCGCCAGTCGCCGGTTCGGCCCGTGCTCTGTCTCCTTGGGCGCCGCGGACGGCGCGGGCGTGGGCTGCATCGGCTGAAAGGCCGTCGTCGGGGTCGGCTCGACGGCCGGGATCGCCGCGATCGTGGCGGTCGGGCCGGCGTCGTGGATCGACTCGTGCTCTACGCCAGACGCCTTCGCCTCGATCTCGGCCATGCTCGGGCGCAGATCGGGATCGCGATCCATCATCGCCGTCACGAGCCGAGTCAAGGGTGCGTCGCCGTCCAGCCGGGGCGGCTCCTCGTTGACGATCCGGAACATCGTCGCCATCAGGTTGTCAGCGACCGCGTAGGGCGCGTGACCGGCCAGCGCGTGGAACATCGTCGCGCCGAGGGACCAGACGTCGCTGGCTGCCGTGGCCGTGCTTCCCGTGGCCACCTCAGGAGCGAGGTACGCCGGTGATCCCGTGACCAGACCGGTACGGGTCAGCGAGGCGTCGGCCTGGGCGCGGGCCACGCCGAAGTCGGACAGCTTGGCCACGCCCTCGCCGGTCAGCAGGATGTTGGACGGCTTCACGTCGCGGTGCACGATCCCGTGCGCGTGTGCGGCTGCGAGCGCCCCGGCGACCTGCTCGAGCAGGGGCGCCACAGATTCTGGGGACATCGCTCCCCGCTCAGCCACCACCGCGGCGAGCGTCGGTCCATCGATGTGCTCCATCACGAGCCACTGGCCGCCGTCCTCCTCGACCAGGTCGAACACCGCTACGACGTTGTGATGGACCACTCGCGCGGCCAGACGGGCCTCGCGCTCGGCGCGGACCATGTCGGGTGCGTCACCGACGACGGTGCCGATCTGCTTCACGGCGACGACACGGTCCAGCACGCTGTCCCAGCCGCGCCACACCGTGCTCATCCCGCCGCGACCGATCTCGTGGTCGAGCTCGTACCTGCTTGCCAGCATGCTGTCCCTTCTGCCGGCCCCAATCTAGACGATGGGTGCTCCACAGCGCCCACGCGATCAGCAGCGGCTGGAAGAACAGGCGGATCACCCGCGCCCGGTCGGTGTCGAGCCCGAAGGCATCTGCGTGGGTGACCAGCTGATTGATGTTGCCAGGAAGGACTGCGACGAAGAAGGCCGCCACGACCCAGCCGACCAGGCGTCGGTGCCGCACCACGAGCAGCAGGGCGAGGCCCAGCCCGATCTCGACGAGGCCTGAGGCGATCACGATGAACTCCTCGAACGGCAGCCAGTCCGGGACCTGGGCGCGGAACGTCTCGCGGGCGACCGAGAGGTGCGCCGTCCCGGCGAGGATCAGGAACCCGCCGAGCAGCCATCGTCCTGTCGTTCGTACCGTCATGTCCGGAGTCTGACCCATGCCGCTAACGTCGGCAGCGTTCAATCGAAGGAGCACACACCCATGGACATCAAGAACACTGTCGCGCTGGTCACCGGCGGCGCCTCTGGACTCGGTCTGGCCACCGTCGAGGCGCTCGTCGCCGCCGGTGGCAAGGTCGCCGTCATCGACCTGCCCGGATCCCCGGGTGAAGAGGTCGCTGCGCGCCTGGGCGATTCCGTGCGATTCTCACCCGGCGACGTGCGCGACGAGGCAGCGGTGGCCCAGGCCCTGGACGTCGCCGCCGAGCTCGGAGACCTGCGGATCACGGTCAACTGTGCTGGCACCGGTGACGCGGTCAAGACCATGGGCAGGAACGGTCCGTACCCGCTGGACAAGTTCCAGCGGATCATCGAGATCAATCTCATCGGCACGTTCAACGTGCTGCGACTGGCAGCAGAGCGCATGAGCCGGCTCGACCTGGTGGGCGAGGAGCGTGGCGTCATCGTCAACACCGCTTCAGTGGCGGCCTTCGACGGTCAGATCGGTCAGGCGGCCTACTCCGCGAGCAAGGGCGGCGTCGTCGGCATGACGCTGCCGATCGCACGTGACCTCGCGTCGCTCGCGATCCGGGTCATGACCATCGCACCCGGATTGTTCGAGACGCCGCTGCTGGCCGGTCTGCCGGAGGAGGCGCGCGCGTCGCTCGGCAAGCAGGTGCCGCACCCCAGCCGCCTCGGCAACCCGGTCGAGTACGCCCAGCTGGCCCAGCAGATCGTCGAGAATCCGATGCTCAACGGCGAGACGATCCGCCTCGACGGTGCGATCCGGATGGCACCGCGGTAGGGACCGGCTGCGGTCTCCGGACTCCTGCTTCACACCGGCAGGAGCCGGGAGACGAAACCGGTGAGCTGGTCGACCGTGCAGCACTCGTGCATCTCGACGACCTCGGCGTACTGCGGAGCGATCGAGTCGCCCAGCCCCCAGCGCATGGCGCTCTCGGGATTGAGCCAGAAGGTCCGCCGCGATCGCCCGGAGATCTCGTGCAGCGCCCCGACGTTCGGGTCCTGGTTGTTGTTGCGGGCATCACCGAGGATCAGCACGCAGGTGCGGGGTCCGACCGCTGACAGGTACAGCTCGGCGAAGTCGCCGAGTGCCTCGCCGTAGTCGCTGCTGGTGTGCCACGTGGTGATGCGGGCCTCGCGGGAGATCCGACCACCGAGATCGCTCTCGTCCGGCGTGACCAGGTCGGTGACCTCATCCATCGCGTTGACGAACGCGAACACACGCACCTTGCTGAACTGGCTGCTGAGCGCCTGCACGAGGTGCATCGTGAAGCTGGAGAAGCCCGCGACCGAACCGGAGACGTCGCACAGCAGCACGAGCTCGGGCCGGGTCGGGTGCGGCTTGGCGTGAACCGGCTCCATCGGCACGCCGCCGGTGCTCATGGCCCGTCGCAGCGTGCGCCGGATGTCGATGCGCCCGCGTTGGTTCTTGCGTCGCCGAGCCGCCAGCCGGGTGGCGAGGCGCCGCGCCAGGGGCTGCACGGTGCGGCGCAGCTCCTCCAGCTGCTGACGATTGGCGCTGAGGAAGTCGATCCGGTCGATTCCGGCGCGGACGGCGTGACGCGTCACGACCTCGCGTCCCCTGACCTCGGCCGTGCGGCGCCGCGCCTCGGCCTGCACCATCTGGCGGAACTGCTCGATCGACTGACGCAGCTCGTCCTTCTGCAGTCGGCCGGTGAAGCCTTCGGCGCCCTGCTGGCCGGGCGTGCCGCCTGATCCCCGCATCCCCATCACCTGGGCGATCAACGTCTGCGGACGCATGCGCTCCAGGGTCTGGTACGCCGACCAGCCTCCCGTGGCCGTGCCGGGCATCCCGACCTCCCCGAGCGTGTCGACCGCGAGCTCGGCGACCTGCTCCAGCGTGCGGAGATCGCCGTCGTCCAACGCCAACGCCATCGCCAGGAGGTCACGCAGGTCCGCAAGATCCATGCCACCGGATTCCAGCACCGCCTGCGAGGCACCCACACCGGCGGGGAAGAACAGGTCGAAGGTCATGTCGAAGACGTCACGCTGTCCACCACGTCGGACCAGCGCCGAGGCCAGCCCTTCGCGAAGGAGCGAACGATCCTGCAGTCCCAGCACCTCGATGACGGCTGCGGCGTCGACCGTCTCGCTGGTACCGGCCGGGATGCCCTTGCTGCGCAACGCGCCGACGAAGGCGACGAGACGCTGCGGGAGGTCCTCGTCGCGTTCGCCGGCGGCCGCAGTACTCACGACGCGCCCAGCACGGTGTTCATGACGTGCCCAGCACGGTGTTCATGACGTGCCCAGCACGGTGCTCACGACGTGCCCAGCACGGTGCTCACGACGTGCCCAGCACGGTGCTCATGACGTGCCCAGCACGGTGCTCATGACGTGCCCAGCACGGTGCTCATGACGTGCCCAGCACGGTATCGAGATCGAGCTTGGCGGTGGCCTTGTCCATGTCGTCGCGGTGCTTGAGGATCACGCCGAGTGAGTCCCTGACCACGTCGTCGTCCAGGATGTCGGCACCGAGCGCCAAGAGGGTGCGGGCCCAGTCGATCGACTCCGACACCGAGGGCGCCTTGCGCAGCGGCATCGCCCGGAGCGCGTTGATGACCCGGATGATCGAGTCGGCCAGCGCCCGGTCGAGGTTCGGCACCTTCAGCCGGACGATGTCGGTCTCCAGATCGGCGTCGGGGAAGTCCAGGTGCAGGAACAGGCACCGGCGACGCAACGCCTCAGACAGCTCACGGGTGGCGTTGGAGGTCAGCACCACGAACGGTCGCTGGGTGGCGGTGATCGTGCCCAGCTCGGGGACGGTGACCTGGAAGTCGCCGAGCAGCTCCAGCAGCAGTCCCTCGATCTCGACGTCGGCCTTGTCGGTCTCGTCGATCAGCAGCACCGTCGGTCCGTCGCGGCGGATGGCCTTCAGCAGCGGACGGGGCAGCAAGAACTCCTCGCTGAAGATGTCGGTCCGGGCGTCGTCCCAGGACTCGCCTCGGCCAGCGGTGATGCGCAGCAGCTGCTTCGCGTGATTCCACTCGTACAGCGCCCGTGCCTCGTCGACGCCCTCGTAGCACTGCAGGCGGATCAGCTCTGCGTCGCAGGCCTCGGCCACGGCGCGGGACAGCTCGGTCTTACCGACCCCGGCCGGCCCCTCGACCAGCAGCGGCTTCCCGAGGGTGGCGGCGAGGAAGACGGTGGTGGCGACCGCGTCGGAGGCCAGGTAGTCGGCCTGCGCGAGGCGTTGCTTGACGTCGGCAGGCGACGCGAACGACATGCTCATGTCTACGATCATGCCGTGACCCAATTCGAGATCGTGCGTGTGGTGGCCCTCGACCCGTCCGACGCGTGGGCCCGCCTCACGCTCTGGGAACGACACGGCGACTACGTGCCGATGACGACCATCCGTCGCACCGACACCGGATTCGTGGCCCGGACCGGCGTGGGACGGATCGGCTTCGACGATCCGATGGAGATCGTGCGCTGGAACGAGCCGTCGTACTGCAAGCTGGTCAAGACCGGCCGCCTGGTCACCGGGTGGGCCGAGCTGGAGGTCGAGCCGCACGACGGGGGGAGCCGCGTCATCTGGCGCGAGGACATCACCGTCCGCGGGGTCCCGCGCTTTGCCGCGGGCCTCGTCCGCCGATCGAGCGAGGCTTTGTTCGCCCGCGTGCTGGACGGCCTGCTCAGCAGACCTGCGTAGCCGTCGCCGCTGGGTAGGGTCGGCACATGACGTATGCACCGGAGGCCGAAGCGCTCGAGATCTGTCGCGACCTGATTCGCATCGACACCACCAACTTCGGCGACTCGTCGGGACCGGGGGAGCGGAAGGCGGCCGAGTACGTCGCCGCGTCGTTGTCCGAGGTCGGCATCGAGTCGCAGATCTTCGAGTCCGAGCAGGGTCGGGCCAGCGTCGTCGCCCGATGGGGCAACCAGGACTCCTCACGTCCCGGTCTGCTCATCCACGGCCATCTCGACGTCGTGCCGGCCCACGCCCCGGACTGGTCGGTCGATCCGTTCGCCGGCGAGGTCCAGGACGGTTACCTCTGGGGTCGTGGCGCGGTCGACATGAAGGACTTCGACGGCATCTTGCTGTCGGTCGTGCGAGCCCGCCAGCGTGCGGGCGCCATCCCGGACCGTCCGATCCTGCTGGTGTTCACCGCGGACGAGGAGGCCGGCGGCGTCAAGGGCGCCCACTGGCTCGTGGAGCACCATCGTGGGCTGTTCGAGGGGTGCACCGAGGCCATCGGCGAGGTCGGCGGCTTCTCCACCGAGGTCGGGGGACAACGGCTCTACCTGATCGAGTCCGGCGAGAAGGGCATCGGCTGGATGCGGTTGACCGCGACCGGCACTGCCGGGCACGGCTCGATGCGCAACTCCGACAACGCGGTCTCCCACCTGGCGCGGTCCCTCGTGGCGATAGCGGACCACGAGTGGCCCGAGGAGCCGGGGCCGTCGATGCAGGCGCTGCTGGCCAAGGTCACCGAGCTGACCGGGACGGACGGATCGGCCGAGGAGATCATGAGCCACTTCGGCCCGGCCATCCGGATGATCGGCGCCGGGATGCGCAACTCGACCAACCCGACGATGCTCGACGCGGGCTACAAGCACAACGTGATCCCGGGCCAGGCCGTGGCCTACGTCGACGGCCGGTACCTGCCCGGGCACGCCGACACCTTCCTGCCGGCGATGCAGGAGATCGTGGGAGACCACGTGACGGTCGAACCGCACATCACCGACGCGGCGCTGGAGTACCCGTTCGAGGGCGATCTGGTCGACGCCATGACGGTCGCGCTGCACAGCCAGGACCCCGAGGCGCACATCGCCCCGTTCCTGATGTCCGGCGGCACCGACGCCAAGGCGTGGCACAAGCTCGGCATCACGTCGTTCGGCTTCGTGCCGCTTCGGCTGCCCGCCGACCTGGACTTCACCGCCTTGTTCCACGGCGTCGACGAGCGGGTCCCGGTGTCGTCCCTGGAATTCGGTTCCCTGGTGTTCGACGAATTCCTCGATCTCGCCTGATCCCCGGCCAGCCGCTCAGTCCAGTGGGACGCCGTCGTGCCAGTACTCGATCGTCTGCAGCACCCAGAACGCGGTGAACAACGCCAGCAGGATCGCCTCGACCCAGAACAACCAGTACGTGGTGGGCATGCGGCCGGCAAGCTGGAGAAGACCCAGCAGGCCCGCCGCCACGACGGTCCCCAGCATCGACCAGCTGATCGCGGTGTACGCGGCACG
>JBBSRN010000115.1:0-8008 GCA_038242985.1 Propionibacteriales bacterium
GACATGTGCCGCGATGACGTTGGGCAGGGCCTCCTGGAGGATGTCGTTCGGCGTGCTCTCGCCCAGCAGCGTGTCGATGTACAGCGCCCTCATGGAGGTCATGCCGCCCATGCCGGTGCCCTGGGTGTTGGCGACCAGCGCCGGGTGCACCCACTGCATCAGCTCGGTCGGGCTGAAACCGCCGGACAGGAAGGCGTCGACGGTGCACACCAGGGTCCAGAGGCCGACCCGGTCGACCGACTCGACCATCTCGGCGGGGATGCCCCAGACCGTCGGGTCGAAGCCCGTCGGGATCTGGCCGCCGACGGTCCGCGACATCGTCGCCTTCCGCGGCACCCTGACCTCAGAGCCCGCCAGACGCGTGACCGACCAGTCGCCGTCCGCCCCTTCGGCGATGCGCGTCTTGTCCGGGTCGGAGTCGCGCATGGCACGCGCCTCGGTCTGGCTGGACACCGTGAAGGTCATGTCCTGCTCCAGGAACACCGAGGCCATCAACGGCCGGGTGTTGTCGACCATCGCGCCGTCGTCGGCGTACCGGCGCACCCCGACGCTCTCGCGCACGGCCTCGTCATAGCGCTCGGCCACGTCGGCCTCGTCGACCTTCTCCTGCGACTCGTTGTCGAACCAGGAACCCGCTGTGGAGTCCCACGAGACCAGGCCGGTCAGCCAGGCGAGCTCGAGCACACCGGCCGCCGACAGCTCGTCGTCGACCTCGATCTCGAAGCGGGTGCGCGAGGAACCGTACGGTCCGAGCTCACCTGCGCCCACGATGACGATCAGGTCCTCGGGTCGAGACGGCACGGCCGGCCAGCTGGGCACGTCGACGCGGTCCAGCTGCGCCGGCGAGCCGGGCAGGGCGGCGATCATGCCTTCGGTCGCCTCGGGTTCGGCGGCCGGCAGCTCCACGCCCTCCGCGAGGGCCTTCATGTCCAGGTCGGCATCTCCGAGCCCACCGGTGAAGTCAGCGCGAAGCGGCGCGGTACGCGCCTCGACCCGTGCCTGCGGTGTGCAGGTGGACAGCAGCGCCTGGGCCATCTCGGCCGGCGCCCAGGTGCGGACACCCGCGGCCTCGACGGCATCGACCAAGGGGTCGTTGCCGCCCATCAGGCCGGTGCCGCGCACCCAACCGATGATGGCGTGCACCAGCGTGACGCGATCGGCCCACGTGCGCTCGGCCGCCCACTTGGTGACCAGCGCGTCGAGCGCGGCCTTGGCCTCTCCGTAGGCGCCGTCGCCGCCGAACATGCCGCGATTCGGTGAGCCCGGGAGCACCACGTGCAAGGTGGCCTCGAGGTCGCGGTCGCGGATCGAGGACGACAACGTGCCGATGAGTCGTTCGACCGACCACAACAAGATGCGCATCTCGACCTCGGCGCGGCTGCCCGCGTCGGTCGCCTCGCCGCTGACCCGGCCGGCGGCGAACGGGAACAGCAACGTCGGGGTCAGGGCCGGCTTGGTCACCGTGGTGGTGCCGGCCTTGGTCTCGGTCTGCTCCGAGCCGAGCCACGACGACAGAGCGTCGACGTCGCCGAAGCTGGCCATGTTCGCCGGAACGATCCACAGCGTGGCGCCGGTGACGGCGTGCTCGCGGTACAGACGCTTGTAGAACGCCAGACGCCGTGCGTCCAGCGACGAGGTGGTGGCGACGACGGTCGCGCCCTCGGCCAACAGACGTCCCACGACCGCCGAGGCGATCGAGCCCTGGCTGGCGCCGGTCACGACGGCGACGTCGTGGGAGTGCGCGGCGCCGATCTCGCTGAGCGCCTCGCCGGCGATCGTCGACAGCCGCAGTGCGAGCGCCTCGTCGTCGGTGTGGTCGGCGTACCACCGCGCGTGCGACGCCACGACCTCGCCGGCCCCCACGAAGGATCCGGTCACCTCGTGACCTGCGGCGATGCGCGCCACGTCCTCACGGGCGCTGGCCCACCGGTCGTCGAGCACGACGGCGCGCTGAGCATCGAACGCCGGTGCGGTCTGCTTGGCCCAGTCCGGGCCGAGCTCGGACTCCACGCGAGCCAGCACGTCCGCATCAGCGCTGTCGGACTCGGCGACGTCAGGTCGATCGACCAGTCCGAGTCGGTCCAGCACGAGGCGGGCCGAGGCGGCGAGCACGCCGTCCGGGCCGGTGATCGCGTCGGTGAACTCGCCCAGCGCGGCGGCGTCGACGGTGGCGCCTTCGCCCCCGCCGGTCGCAGGCATCGCGACGGTGAGCCCGTGCCGGGCGGCAACGGCCTGCACGGAAGCGTCGACAGCGGCGTCGACGTCAGCGGCCGACGTGACGGTGAGCTCACCGAAGGATCCGCCACGCACGCTGTTGCCCTCGCGGGTCGACATGGCCAGCTCGACGACGACGTGCTGCGCCCAGCCGGTGCCGAGCTCCCACACGCCGGTCACCCGGTCCACGATCGCCGCCTGGCGACGACCGCTCGGGCCGAGGATCTTCTTGAGGTGGTCGCCGATCGCCTCGGTCAGGACGGGGCCGAGCGGCTTGTAGCCGCGGGCCAGGCCGGTGACCTGCGTCGACAGCGTCGCGATGTCGGCCTCGGCCGCACCATCGATGGCTCCGAGTCCGAGCTCGCCGCCCAGATCTACCAACAGCTGGTTGCGACGTGACGACGCTCCGTCGCACAACGACTCGATGGAGTCCGCGGCCCCGATCTGGTCCAGGCGCAGCTTGGTCCACCACGCGATCAACGTGCTGGTGGCCTCTGCCGCGCCGAAGGTGATGTCGTCGGGACGCGGACCGCTCGACGTCGCGGGAGCTGCGGCGGCAGCCGGTGCGGGCGCCGCGTCGACAGCAGCGGTCTCAGCCGACTCGTCGACGGCTTCCTCGACCTCGGCGACGTCCTCGTCGGTGGCGAACACTGCTGCGGCATCGCGCTCGATGTTGAGCACCTGCACGGGGCGACCGGTGCGGCCGGGCAGCTTCAGCGTCGACGTGGCGAGGTTGGCCACGGTCGGCGCCTGGCCCACACCCACCTCGATGAACCGCTCGACGCCCAGGCCGCCGTCGTGCAGCGGGCCGAACATCAGGTCCTGCGTCTCGATCCAGCGCACCGGGCTGGCGAACTGCCAGGCGAGCAGCTCCACGAGCACGGCGCGGCACAGCTGGCCGGGATCGGCAGCCCAGGAGTCCCAGTCCGCGAGCACATCGCGCAGCGGAGTGACGCCGGCGCGGTCGCCGGACTCGGGCGCATCGGACACCGGATCGACCAGGTCGGCGATCTCGAGCACGAAGTCGTGGTCGAGCGTGAAGGGACGCGGCACCAGGTTCGGCACGTAGCGGCCCTGCAGGATCGTCGGATCGATCGACGCCGGCAAGAGCTCTTCCAGGCGGTCGCGGAAGTCCGCCACTCCCCCGTGCAGCACGCGGGAGTGGAACGGCACGTCGATGCCGGGCACGTAGATGAACGCTGCCTTGCCGCCGAGCTCGGCCCGCAGGCGGGCGACCTCGTCCTCCAGCGCGGAGAGGCCGGCGATCGAGCCGGCGACGGCGTACTGGGAGTCGCGCAGGTTGTAGTTGACGATCTGCAGGAACTGCCCGGTGCGCTCGGCGATCTCATCGACGAATGCCGTGACGGTGTCGTCGTCCAGACCGATCTGCGCCGGCCGGATCGCCGCGAGGCGATAGTCGCTGCGGCCCTGCGCGTCCCGCTCGACCAACGTGTGCATGACCGAGCCGCGCTGGAACACGACCTCGACGACGGCTTCGAGCGGGATGACGCCCGACACCGCGGCCAGTGCGTTGTACTCCCCGACCGAGTGACCGGCCAGGATGGAACCCTCCACGAAGGCGCCGGACTCGCGCAGCTCAGCCATCTGGGCAGCGCCCAGGACGGCCATCGCGACCTGGGTGAACTGGGTCAGGAACAGCACGCCGTCGGGGTGCTTGCTCTTGACTCCCCGGACGGTCAGCTCGGTCGGGTTGTCGCGCACGACGGTCAGGATGGAGAAGCCGAGCGCCGTCCGGGTGTGGGCGTCGGCCCGGTCCCAGATCTCGCGGGCGGCCTTGGAGCGCTGGTACCCGGCCATGCCCATGCCTGCGTGCTGGATGCCCTGTCCCGGGAAGGCGTAGGCGGTACGCGGTGCGCGCAGGCGTGCCGTCGCGGCGGCCACGAGCTCACCATCGGCCCGACACGTGACCTCCACGATCTCATCACCTGCCTGCAGACCGATGCGATCGGCGCGGATGTCGACCGTGGCGCCTGGGCGCAACGGGGCGAGGAACCGAGTGGTCCAGCCGACGATGGCACGTCCGGACTCGGCCACGAGGGCCTGCTGGGCAGCGGCTGACAGCCACATGCCGTGCACGATCGGCCCCTCGTGCTCCGACGTGGCGAGACCGGCGAGGCGGGCAGCCGCGACGCTGGTGTGGATGGGGTTGTGGTCACCGGTCACGGCAGCGAAGCCACGCAGGTCGACCGGGGCCTCCACGGTGGTGCTCACCAGATTGCGCCGGGGGGTGTCGCGCACGTCATCGACGGCGCCGCCGGCACGGGCAGGATCGGTCAACGTCGCAGCGCCGGTACGGCCGCGGATGGCGAGCCGCTCGCGCAGCGTGGCCACCGGACCGTCCGGCCCGGTGATCTCGATGTCCACCGCGACGACGCGACCGACCTCGGTGTCGACGACGTGGTCCAAGGTGGCGACGATGTCCAGGCGAGCCGGCTCGGCCGGAAGCGTCCCGACGAGCTGGATCTGGTGGTCGAGGTGGACCAGGTCGAGCATTCCCTCCACGACCGGGCGGTCCTCACCGCCGTCCTGGGCCAGCGTGGCGCCGGCGAGGGTCGCGAAGACCGTCGGCCAGGCGAGACCCACGAGGACGTCCGGCAGCGGATGCAGCAGATCGGTGTCGCCGGTGACGCCGATGTGATCGGTGATCAGGTCCGGCGTCCAGTCGACGGTCATCGAGCCCTCGGGCAGCTCGCCGCCGGCAGCGGACTGCACGAGCGAGGTCATGGCCGACACCGCTGACGCGGTCGACACGATCGGCGTGGCTCCGTCGGCGATGCTGGCGGGGAGATCGATGCGCAGCACCAACGGCGTGGCGAGCGGGACCGTCAGGTCGACCGCGTCGGGGCCCACGACCTCCAGGACCGCACCGGTGAGGGGGTGCTCGGCACGCGTGTCCTCGACGACCACCCAGTCCTGACCGAGTCGGCGCACCGGGCTCTGCACCGTGCGACCGGCCCAGCTGACGTCATGCGCGGCCAGCACCAGGGACAGTGCGTCGCCCGCGCCCTCGGAACGACGGCGACCGGGGACCCGCTGCGGAGCCCGACCGGCTGCGAGCAGCGCGTCGATCGTGGCGTCCTCGAATCGCTGCAGCAGCTCGGCCACGGGCTCATCGACGCGCTCGATGCCGGCGACCGAGACGGTGCCGGGGATGACACAGACCTGATCGGCTGCGTAGCGGGAGTCGTGGGCCTGCCACAGGGAGTCCGAGCGCCACCAGCGGCGCACGTCGGCGTCGACGACGGGGACGAAGGGCACGGGCTTGCCCGGTGCCTTGCACTGGTCGACGAAGAAGGCGACGTCCGCCGGGTGCAGCTGCACCTCGGCGATCGCAGGATGGGCCTGCGTCAGCGCGTCGAGTGCCGCGAGCGGATCGTCGGTGGACTCCGCATCGGCGAACAGGGTGGGAATCTGCCCGCGGTCGGCGGGGTCGAGGCGTGCCTCGGTGCGCTGCAGCATGGCGCCGAACCGCGACTGCAACGTGACGTCGAGCCACGCGTCGTCGGGTGCGGCCAGCTCGGCGTAGCGGCGCAACCACGCGTCGTAGGTCATCTCCGCGACGTCGCCGAAGTACGGCTTGGCCGTGTCGTTGAGCGCATCGATGATCTGCTCGCGGCGCTCGGCCACGGCGTCGGCATCGCCGGCGACCTCGTCGAGGAGGCGTCCGGTGCGCGACGCGGTGTTGTCGATCTCGTGGATGTCCGCGCCGAGCTGGCTGCGGCCCGAGGCCATGCCGTTGACGGCATGTCCGGCGCCGACCCAGGTGTCAGCGCCCGCCGTGTCGACGAGCAGCTGCTTGACCGCCGGAGAGGTGGTGGCCTCCAGCGTGGCCATCGCTGCGGTGCCGACGAGGACGCCGTCCAAGGGCATGCTGGGGTACCCGTGGCGAGCCGCCCAGTCACCGGTCAGGTAGGCCGCAGCCAGGTCCGAGGTCCCGATCCCGCCGCCGACGCAGATCACGATGTTCTCGACGGCGCGCAGCTCGGCGTAGGTGCTGATCAGTAGATCGTCGAGGTCCTCCCAGGAGTGGTGACCGCCCGCGCGACCGCCCTCGATCTGCACGATGATCGGGACGGCGCTGGACTCGCCGGTGTCCGCCGCTGCCACGTGCTTGGCGATGGCGATGACCTCGCGGATCTGCCGCACGGTGCCGGGCTTGAACACGACGTGCTCGATGCCGACCTCGCGCAGCTCGGCGACCAGGTCGACCGCCTCGTCGAGCTCGGGGATGCCTGCGGTCACCACGACGCCGTCGATCGGCGCGCCGGCTGCACGGGCCCGCTGCACCAGGCGCTTCTGCCCGAGCTGCAGCTTCCACAGGTACGGATCCAGGAACAGCGAGTTGAACTGGTAGCTGCGACCGGGCTCGATGAGCCCGTCCAGCTCGGCGACACGGTCGGCGAAGATCTCCTCGGTGACCTGTCCCCCACCGGCCAGCTCGGCCCAGAATCCGGCGTTGGCGGCAGCGGCGACGATCTTGGCGTCGACGGTCGTCGGCGTCATCCCGGCGAGCAGCACCGGCGACATGCCGGTCAGTCGCGTGAAGGACGTCTCGACGCGGGTGCTGCCGTCCGGCAACGAGATGACGGCAGGCGCGTAGTCCGCCCACGGGGTCGAACGTCGGGGCGCGCCGCCACTGGCGGTGAGCTCGCGGTGGCCGCGCCGTGTCGTGGTGGCGATCGTCGCGGCACCGCGGATCGCGACCTCACGAGCGGACAGCCGCGAGGCGAGATCGCCGGGGCCGAGGTCCAGCACCCAGGTGGCGCCTGCGCTCGTGGCGCTCTCCAGGTCGGCCACCCAGTCGACGGCGTCGACGATGGCGGCCATGGTCAGGGCGCGGCCCCGCTCCGGGTCGAGCCCGCACTCCTGCGCCCAGCCGGCGACCAGGTCGGCGGCCTCGGCCAGGTCGGGATGGTGGAAGGCCAGTCGGGTGGGCACGGGCTCCAGCACGGGAGCGAACGGCGCACCTCCGGTCACCTTGCGGTCACGATCGGCCTGCTCGGCGGCGGCCACCTGCTCGAACCGGGCCGTGACGGCCGCGAGACCTTCGACGGGACCGGACAGCACGACGGCTCGGCGGCCGTTGCGCAACCGCGCCACGACCCGGTCGTTCTCATGACCGGACAGCAGCGACTCGATCCGCTCGGGGGCCACGCCCGAGACGCTCAGCATGGTCTCGCCGAGCAGACCCCGGCGACGACCCACGATCTGGGCCGCGACGCCGATCAGGCGCGCGTAGGCCATGAGCTCGACGTCCGGGACCCCGGCGAAGACCTGGGTGGCGAGGTGTCCTTGCGAGTGCCCGATCACCGCGACTGGCGGGACCCTGTGCGGATCGAGGCCCTGCTGGACCAGGGACCGCAGTCCGGCCAGCTGGGCGAGCAGGATGCCGGGCACCGACACGGCAGGATCGTCCAGGCCGCCGGGAAGCTCGGGCGCGTCGTCGTCCTCGGCGGACTCGCCGACCGCGAGGACGTCGACCCACGCCATCGGCTCGAACGGGCGCCCGGCCCGCGCGAGATCGCCGGCCACCGGCTCCAGCAGTGCTGCCGCGTCGGCCACGAGTCCTGCCAGGTCGGACTCGAGCGCATGATCACGCACGAGCTCGGCCAGCGGCTCCAGCCACGGCCCGCCCTGCCCACCGAACGCGAGTGCGTAGGGCTCGCCGCCGCTGAGTCGATCGACCAACGCTCCTGAACGTCCACGACCGGAGGATTCGAGGTCGTGACGCGTGGTGGGGGCGGACAGGAGCGAATGTGTCGAGACAGGAACC
>JBBSRN010000116.1:0-7877 GCA_038242985.1 Propionibacteriales bacterium
CGGCGAGGAGCCGGGGGCCCGACGACAGCTCGACCCATGCCGGATCGGCGAGCTCGCGCTTCACCTGGGTGATGCCGGTGGACGGATCGACGAGCAGGATCTGCGAGGTGCGCTGGTCGCGGCTGAGCACCTGGACGACGGGATGGCCCGCGGCAGTCCAGCTGACCCGACCCAGGTACTCGAGGGCCGCGCCGTCCCACACCACCTGGGTGCGGTGGCCATCGAGATCGACGAGCCAGAGGGTGACGTCGGCGTTGGGGGTGCCCGCGGACGGATAGCGCTGCGCCACCGGGGTCCGTTCGGGATGCTCCGGATCGGCGATGTGCCAGGTCTGCACGGGCGACTCGTCGGTGCGCTGCACCAGCAGGGCCGTGCCGTCGGGGGACCACCAGAAGCCGCGGTGGCGATCCATCTCCTCGGCGGCGATGAAGTCGGCCTGCCCCCACGTGACGGTCGCCGGGTCGGACTCGTCGGTCTGGACGAGGGCACGGTCGTCCGAGCCGCCGACCTCGATGATCCGCAGAGCGCCGCCGGATGCGTACGCGATGCGCTCGCCAGTGGGGTCGAGTCGGGGGTCGATCACCCCGTCGGCGGACGGCAGCGCCTGCACCGACCGAGTCGCCAGATCGACCACCCACAACTGCCCGGACAACGCGAAGCAGGCCCGGCGGCCGGTGGCGTCGACGTCGTACGACACGATGCCGGCCGCGCTCTCGCGCGACCGCTCGCGCCGCGACCGCTCCTCAGCGGAGAGCTGCTCGTCGCCGTCGATGAGGGTGGCGGGGTCGACGAGGACGGTCTCGGTCCCGGTCGCGACGTCGTGCTCCCACAGCTGACCGGTGCGCGAGACGCCGTCGGGCGTGCGGACGAACCGCACCGTCGCACCGTCGGGGGAGACCGTGATGTTGCGCGGCACCCCCAGCGTGAAGCGCAACGTGCGGGCGGCCAGACGGGGATACGAGACGGTCATGGTCCCGATCCAATCACCCGGGCCCCGGGTCGACCGATCCGTGCTGCGGCGCCGCTGGATACGCTGAGGACATGACGACCCCCGATCGCCGGATCCTGTTCGTGCACGCCCATCCCGACGACGAGACGATCGGCAACGGCACGACCATGGCCAAGTACGTGGCCGAAGGCGCGCAGGTCACCCTGGTCACCTGCACCGCCGGCGAGGAGGGCGAGGTCCTCGTCCCCGAGCTGGAGCACCTGGCCGCCGATCGCGACGACGCACTCGGCCCCCACCGGGTCGGCGAGCTCACCGACGCGATGGCTGCGCTCGGCGTGAGCGACTTCCGGTTCCTCGGCGGCGCCGGTCACTTCCGCGACTCGGGCATGAAGTGGGCCGAGGACGGTACGGCGACGGCAGCCGACGAGACCCGCGACGACACGTTCTGGGCTGCGGATCTGACGGTCGCGTCCGACCTGCTGGTCCAGATCATCCGCGAGGTCCGTCCCCAGGTGGTCGTCACCTACGACCAGTTCGGCAACTACGGCCACCCCGATCACGTGCAGGCCCACCGCGTCGCCACCTACGCCACGGCGTTGGCGGCGGTGCGCTCCTACCGGCCCGATCTCGGCGAACCGTGGGAGGTCGCGAAGTTCTACTGGTCGGCGATGGCCAAGTCGCAGATGGCTGAGGGGATCCGGCACCTGCGGGCGGCCGGCGACACCACCACCTTCGAGGGCTGGGATCCCGACAACATCCCGTGGGGGAGCGAGGACGCCGACCTGGACGCGGTCGTCGACGGCAACGACCACGTCGACGCCAAGATGGACGCCATGCGGGCGCACGCCACCCAGATCTCCCTGGACGGGCCGTTCTTCGCGCTGTCGAACAACCTCGGCAACGAGGTGTGGGGCGCCGAGCACTACCGCCTGGCGCAGGGTGAACGCGGTCCCGTGGGCCCCGCGGGGCTCGAGACCGACCTGTTCGCCGGTTTGTGAGCGATGCGGGTGCTCCTACAGTGGTCGCATGAGTGACTCGGTCGACCACCTGGCGTTTCGCGCTGCGCTGGGTCGCTTCGCCAGCGGCGTGACCGTCGTGTCGACGACGCTCGACGGGGTCGACCACCTGATGACGGCGAGTGCCTTCACCTCGGTGTCCCTCGACCCGCCCATGGTGCTGGTGTGCTCGCACCACACCAGTCGATTTCACGACGCCGTGCTGGCGTCTGGCACCTGGGGCGTCTCGATCATGGCCGAGGGCGGCATGAAGACGTCGGCGTGGTTCGCCAACCGAGGTCGTCCGCTGGCCGAACAGCTCGTCGGCGTCGCGCACCACCGTGGACAGACCGGCGCCGCGCTGCTCGACGAGGCCCTGGGATGGCTGGAGTGCCGCACGCACGCGGTGCACGACGGTGGGGATCACTCGATCATCGTCGGTGAGGTGACGGGCGCCGCCGTGATGGAGGGCGCGGACGATCCGTTGCTGTACTACCGCTCCCACTACGGCACCATGGTGCGTCTGGACGAGTCCGAGAAGACCGTCATCAGCGACACCTCGGGAGACGCAGAAGCATGAGCGACCGACCCACCACCTCGGCCGGACAGCCATCGGACGATCCGTCCCACGACGACCCCATTCCCGAAGGTTCTGTCCCCGAGGATTCTGTGCCGGAGGATTCTGGGTCGGACGACGCCATCGCGGACGAGCCGGAGGCGGAACCAGAGCCAGAGCCGGAGCCGGAGCCGGACCCAGAGCCCGAACCTGAACCCGAACCCGAACCTGACTCGGTTCGTGACACCCGCTTCGACCATCTGTTCGCGCCGGCGAGGCTGGATGACTCCCCGCCGGAGCGTGCCGTCGACAGTCCCGGTGATGACGGTCCTGGCGATCACGGCGGATTCTGGGACGAAGAGCCGCGCAAGACGCACACGGTGCGCAACGCGCTGGTCGTGGGACTGCTCCTCATCGGCGCGGCCTACGTCGCCGGCTACTTCTTCACCGGTGCGCGACTTCCAGCCAACACCACGATCTCCGGTGTCGACGTCTCCAGGAGCACTCCCGCCGCAGCCCGCGCCACGCTCACCCGCGAGCTCAAACCACGGGTCGACCGCCCGATCGCGCTGGCGTTCGAGGACACCGACTTCCAGATCAAGCCGGCCGACGCCGGGTTGGGCCTCAACGTCCCCGCGTCGGTCGACCAGGCCGGCGGCACGCCGAGCTGGGATCCGCGCGACATGGTCGCCCTGCTGTTCGGAGACAACCCGCACGACGCGGTCGTCATCGCCGATTCCTCGAAGTTCAACGGCGTGCTCGGCACGATCGGCGAGTCGGTCGACACCGACGTCGTCGAGGCGCAGATCACCTTTCCCGACGGCAAGCCCGAGGCCCGCAAGCCGAAGGCCGGCAGAACGGTCGACCGCGTCGTCATGACCGACCGCATCAAGGACGCCTACGTAAACGGTGGCGATCCCATCGAGGTCGAGGTCAAGACGGTCCCACCAGCGGTCGACCAGGCGGGGCTGGACGAGGCCATGAAGGGCGTCGCGGCCACCGCCGTGAGCGGGCCGGTGAAGATCAAGGTCGGTGACAAGAAGGCCGAGCTGCCCGTCACGGCCTACACGCCTGCGCTGGTGATCCGGGTCGAGGACGGCGATCTTGTTCCGTACATCGATCCCAAGAAGCTGGCCAAGCCGCTGACCGACTCCACCACGGGCATCGGCAAGAAGGCCGTGGATGCGACCGTCGTGATCGAGGGCGGCACCAAGGCCGTGGTCAAGCCCGGCAAGAAGGGCGTCGGGCTGCAGCCCGAGGAGATGGCGACCAAGCTGCTGCCGGCGATCGCCGCCACGGGCGCGGACCGCTCGGTGAGCGTCGAGGCCACCGTGGTCGAGCCGGCCTTCACCACCGCCGATGCCAAGGCGTTGAAGATCACGGAGAAGATCAGCACGTTCGAGACCAAGTACGACAACGCGGCCTACCGCAACACCAATCAGGGACGGGCGGCGGAGATCCTGAACGGCACCATCGTCAAGCCCGGTGAGACCTTCAGCTTCAACAACACGGTGGGCGAACGCACCGAGGCCAACGGATTCACCTCCGGCACCGTGATCAACGGGGGCGTGTTTCGCGAAGAGCTGGGCGGCGGTGTCTCGCAGGTGGTCACCACCACCTACAACGCGGCGTTCTTCGCCGGTCTCGACGACGTCGAGCACCATCCGCACACCTTCTACATCAGCCGGTACCCGGTGGGCCGCGAGGCGACGGTCTACTACGGCAACCTGGACCTGCGGTTCAAGAACTCCACCAAGTACGGCGTGCTGATCCGTTCGTACATCGTGCCCAGCACGGCGAGCCGCGACGGCGTCATGCACGTGGAGATGTGGAGCACGAAGGTCTGGGACAAGATCACCGCCGGTGATTCCAAGCGCCGCAACTTCCGTCAGCCGGGCCTGCAGTACGACGACTCGGACCGCTGCGTGGCGCAGGCGCCGCTCCAGGGCTTCGACATCGACGTCTTCCGAAAGTTCATCAAGAACGGCAAGACCGTGAAGTCCGAGACCGACACCGCGATCTACCAGGCAGCGGACAAGGTGATCTGCGGCAAGAAGCCGAAGAGCGACTGACCGATCAGCACCGGGGTGCTGGCGACGTCGATGATGGCGCCTGCAGGTAGCGGTAGTCGTGATGGTCGACGAAGCCGAACGGCTCGTACAGTGCCAACGCGGACGTGTTGGATCGCATCGTCTGCAGGTACGCCTTGTCGGCGCCATGGTCCACGGCCCAGGCCAGGGCGGTGGAGACCAGCCGGGTCGCGATGCCTTCGCGCCGCCGGTGCGGCAGCACCTCGACTGCGGAGAGTCCGGCCCACTCGCCGGTCACGACCACGCGCGCGATGGCCTCGACCGGATCGCCGAGCTGGGCGAAGCCGACTCGTTCGGGTCCGGCGATCACGGCACGAGCCGCAGACATGTCCTCGTCGACCCGGCCGTAGAGCGCCAGCCACTCATCGGTCAGCGTGGTGCGGATCTCGACGTCCGGATCGCGGTCGTAGGTGGGATCGAGATCGGCCACCTGCACCACGGCTCCGGAGTGAGCCCCGTTGCCCGGCGCCCACCCGGCGCTGACGAAGGCAGGCTCCAGCGGCGATCCGGTCACGACCTGTGCCAGTGCGGGCGCCGCGCGATCGGCGTACCAGGCCTGCACCGTCCGCAGCGCCGCGTCGACGTCCGTGCCGGGCGACCCGACCGCCGCCGCGGAGTTGGCCCGGCCGGTGAACCCACCGGCAAACCGCAGCTCCCACTGCCCGAGCATCTGGGACTCGATCGGCGGCCACCCGCGCGACGTGATGCCGGTCAGGTCGCCGACACCGACATCGATCGCCCGGCGCCGCCGCAGCGGTCTGTCCGGGACCCGTTTCCAGGTCACGACCTCGGCCAAGGACACCTCGTGGACGGTGCCGTCGCGCCGTTCGACGACCATGGATTCTGCGTCGGCGGAGACGACCCGACCGACGGTGTCGGTCATCGCCGGCCCGCCCGTCGGTCCGACGCCGCCGATCAACGAACGCACCACGATTCGAGTGCCGATCTGGGGGCCGCTGCTCACCGGACCAGAGTGCCACGGCCGCAAGGTGGACCTGACCGCTGGCCATTGGGTGACGGGCGCGATACTGGTCGTGAGCAACCAAGGAGTTCCCCGTGACGTATGTGATCGCCCAGCCGTGTGTCGACCTGAAGGACCTCGCCTGTGTGGACGAGTGCCCGGTCGACTGCATCTACGAGGGCAAGCGCATGCTCTACATCCACCCCGATGAGTGCGTGGACTGCGGAGCCTGCGAACCGGTGTGCCCCGTCGAGGCAATCTTCTACGAGGACGACACCCCGCCGGAGTGGAAGGAGTACTACGACGCGAACGTGCACTTCTTCGACGAGCTGGGCTCGCCCGGCGGTGCGGCCAAGGTGGGTCTGATCGACAGCGACCATCCGATCATCGCGGTGCTGCCTCCCCAGAACCAGGAGTGACTCCCGTGGTGCCGGGTCGACAGGGCATCGCCGGCCGGTTCCCCGATTTTCCCTGGGACACCATCGCCGATGCCAAGACGCGCGCCCAGGCCCACCCGGGCGGCATCGTCGACCTGTCCATCGGCAGTCCTGTCGACGATTCGCCTCAGCTGGCACAGCGAGCCCTCGCGGATGCTGCCAACGCCCCCGGCTATCCGACCGTGCTCGGTCCGGAGGCGTTGCGGCAGGCCGCGGCGGACTACCTGGCTCGTCGCTTCGGCGTGCAGGGGCTCGACGTGTCGGCCGTCCTTCCGACGATCGGCTCGAAGGAGCTGATCGCCAACCTGCCGGCGCAGCTCGGCCTGGGCCGTGATGACGTCGTGGTGTTCCCACGACTGGCCTACCCCACGTACGCCGTCGGCGCCGCGTTCAGCGGATCGACGGCGGTGGCGGCCGATCACCCTGATGACTACGGCCCCACCGTCCCCGCGGTCATCTACCTCAACTCACCGGCCAACCCGTCCGGCCGGGTGCTGTCCGCCGCCTCGATGCGCGAAGTCGTGCAGTGGGCGCGTGAGCACGGATCGCTCGTCGTCTCCGATGAGTGCTACCTGGAGTTCGGGTGGACCGCCGAGCCGGTGTCGGTGCTGCACCCCGACGTGTGCGGCGACTCCCACGATGGCGTGATCGCGCTGCACTCGGCGTCCAAGCGATCCAGCGTGGCCGGCTATCGCGACGCGTTCGTGGCCGGCGACCGATCGGTGGTGCGCGAGCTGCTCGAGGTGCGCAAGCACCTGGGCTTCATGCAACCGGCGCCGATGGCCGCGGCCATGACAGCCGTGCTGGGCGATGACGCCCACGTCGATGCGCAACGCGAGCTCTATCGATCTCGTCGAGCCACCCTGCTGGCCGCGCTCGAGAAGGCGGGCTTCCGCGTCGAGCACTCCGAGGGCTCGCTGTACCTGTGGGCCAGCCGCCTGGTCGACGGCCAGGGCGAGAACTGTCGAGCGACGCTGGAGTGGCTTGCCGATCGCGGCATCCTCGTCGCTCCCGGCGACTTCTACGGCGACGACGGTCACGACTTCGTCCGCATCTCCTTCATGGCCACCGACGAGCGCATCGCGGCCGCCGCCTCCCGACTCTGAACGCGAAATCCGTTGTAGCAGTCTCTGGACTCTTCTGAAAACCTCTGCGAAGATCGCCACCAGGCACTGAATGCGCAGGAGGCCCCTATCGTGACCTTGGCAGACACACCGGAGCGGGTCGAGCCCCTGACCAGTGGTGGCGCACGCGATGGAGAGGTCGTCCTGGGCGGCGTCACCAAGATCTTCGGCGACGCGGTGGCGGTCGACGACCTCAGCCTCACCGTGCACGCCGGCGAGTTCATCTCGCTGCTCGGCCCGTCCGGATGCGGCAAGACCACGACGCTTCGCATGATCGCCGGCTTCGAGCACCCTGACGCCGGTGACATCACCATCTCCGGGCAGAGCGTGCTCGGGGTTCCCGCGTACAAGCGGCACGTCAACACGGTGTTCCAGGCGTACGCGCTGTTCCCGCACATGACGGTCGCCGAGAACATCGCGTACGGACTGCAGCAGAAGCGCACCCCGAAGTCGGAGATCCGCCAGCGGGTCTCCGAGGCGCTCGACATGGTCAAGATGCGACATTTTGCGAACCGAAAGCCGGCTCAGCTCTCCGGTGGCCAGCAACAGCGCGTCGCGTTGTCACGCGCCCTGGTCAACCGGCCCTCGGTGCTGCTGCTCGACGAACCGCTGGGTGCCCTCGATCGGCAGCTGCGCGAGGAGATGCAGCTGGAGCTCAAGCTCCTGCAGTCCCAGCTGGGCATCAGCTTCGTCTTCGTCACGCACGATCAGCACGAGGCGCTGTCGATGAGCGACCGCATCGCGATCATGCGCGAGGGACGCATC
>JBBSRN010000117.1:0-7861 GCA_038242985.1 Propionibacteriales bacterium
CGCTCTGCGCGATTCGCTGCGCACGGCAGTCGCCGACGGCATGCCGACCGTCGCGGAGTGCGCCGGACTGCTGTACCTGTGCCGCAGCGTCGATGGCGTGCCGATGGTGGGGGCACTGGCCGCCGATGCCGTGATGGCCCCGCGCCTGACGCTGAGCTATCGGACCGCCGTCGTGCCGCACGACCAGCTCACCGGACCCGCCGGCACCCGCGTGACCGGTCACGAGTTCCACCGCACCACGGTCACGCCCGCCGCCGGCGATCCTGCGTGGCTGATCGACGGCGCACCGCACGGATTCGGCTCCGACACCATCTCGGCGTCGTACGTGCACACCCACTGGGCAGGCCACCCCCAGCTGGCCCAACGTTTCGCCAACGCCGTTCACGCCTACACCCCCACCGAGACCGCACAGGCGACCACCTCGGTGACCACGAGCCGAGCGGAGCGAGGCCACACACCTGCGCGAAGCGCAGCCGGGGCGGAGCCCCGGTCCGGGCCGGAGGCCCGGGCGTGGCATGGGGATCAGGAGATCTCGCCCGGCCTGGTCGACTTCGCGGTCAACGTGAACGACGAGGCGCGGCCCGGCTGGCTCGACGACGCGCTGCGCGCCAGCCTGGCCGAGATCGGTTCGTATCCCGATGCGGCCGAGGCCGAGATCGCCCTGGCCCGCCGGCACGGCCGGCGACCCGCGGAGGTGCTGGCCACGGCCGGCGCCGCCGAGGTGTTCAGCCTGGTCGCGCGGGCCCGCGCGTGGCAACGACCGGTCGTGGTGCACCCCCAGTTCGCCGAGCCCGACGCCGCACTGGTGGCCGCGGGCCACACTCCTGCCCACGTGCTCTGCGACGCCGCCACCGGTTTCGCGCTCGATCCGACTCTGGTGCCGACCGACGCCGACCTGGTCGTCATCGGCAATCCCACCAACCCCACCGGGGCGCTGCACCCGGCGCGCACGATCCGCGACCTGCTCGCACCCGGTCGCCTCGTGGTCGTCGACGAGGCCTTCATCGACGCGGTGCCCGGCGAGCAGCACTCGCTGGCGTCGCACGCCCTTCCGGGTCTGCTGGTGGTCCGCAGCCTGACCAAGCTCTGGTCCATCCCGGGAGTGCGCGCCGGCTACGCCCTCGGCACCGCTGACCTGATCGCCGACCTGCGGGCCCAGCAGTCACCGTGGTCGGTCTCGGCGACGGCGGCCGCAGCGATGCTCGCATGTGCCGGCGACCTGGCACTGGCGGAGCAGGCTCGCCGCGCGACCCGCACCGCCCAGCACCGCGCCGTCCTGACCGACGGCCTGCGCGAGCTCGGCATCGCGGCGGTGCCGTCCGCTGGTCCCTTCGTGCTGGCGAGGCTCGGCCACGGAGCACACCAGCGGCTTCGCGACGCCGGATACGCCCTGCGCCGTGCCGACACCTTCCCAGGACTCGACGACAGCTGGGTGCGCATCGCGGTGCGCCGACCCGACACCACGCGCAAGCTGCTCGCCACCCTGCGCGCCGAGGGGTTGGCCCGATGACCTCGTTCGACCAGCTCACCGGCCAGCCGGTGCTGGTCGTCGGCGGCGACCTGCGCGCCGCCGTGCAGGTCACCTCGCTGTTGGACGCCGGCGCCGCCGTCACCGTGGTGGCCACCGCCGTGACCGCCACCATCGAGGACCTGGCCCACCGGGGACTGCTCACGTGGCTCGAGCGCGAGGTGCGCCTCGACGACGTGCACGCGGCGGCCGTCGTGCTGACCGGACAGCACGACCCGAGCCAGCACGGGCCTTCATCGACAGCAACGTCTCGGACCACCGGATCGGTCGTGCTGGTCGGCGGCGGTCCCGGTGATCCGCAGCTGGTCACCCTGGCCGGCCGCGCCGCGATCGAGGCGGCCGACGTCATCGTCACCGACCGTCTCGCGCCGCTGGCTGCCCTGCAGTGGGCCCGGCCCGACGCCGAGATCATCGACGTCGCGAAGATCCCCGGCGGTCGCTCCACCCCACAGGAGACGATCAACCAGCTGCTGGTCGAGCACGCCACGGCGGGCCGTCAGGTGGTCCGGTTCAAGGGAGGCGACAACTTCGTCTTTGGCCGCGGCGGCGAGGAGCTGCTCGCCTGTCAGGCGGCAGGTGTCGAGACCCGCCTGGTCCCCGGTGTCAGCTCGGCGATCGCCGGCCCCGCGCTCGCCGGCATCCCCGTCACCCACCGCGGGCTCACCCAGGGATTCACCGTCATCTCCGGCCACGTGCCCCCGGGCCACCCCGACAGCACCCTGGACTTCCCCGCGCTCGCACGGTCCGGAGCCACGATCGTCGTGATGATGGGGGTCCGCACCCTCGGTGCCATCTGCCGGGCGCTCGTCGACGGTGGACTCGACCCCGCCACCCCGGCCGCCGTCGTCGCCGATGCCGCGATGCCGAGCCAACGAGTCGTCCGCGCCACCGTCAGCGACATCGACCAGCAGGCTCGCGACGCCGCGATGACCGCGCCCGCCGTCGCGGTGGTCGGACAGGTCGCGGCGATCCCCGGGCTCGTCCTGTGACCTGGTCGTGGGTGCGGCACGGTCAGTCGACGTGGAACGTCATCGACCGCATGCAGGGCCACGAGCTCGGCCCACCCCTGACCGATCTCGGCCGCGTGCAATCGGCCCATGCCGCCGAGGCACTCGTCCCGCTGGGGGTCACCCGGCTGCTCAGCTCGCCGTCGGTCCGCGCCCGGCAGACCGCCGAGATCATCGCGGAGCGGCTCGGCGTCCCGGTCGAGATCGAGGACCTGCTGCTCGAGAAGGGTCTGGACGAGGGACTGCCCGCGGTGCTGACGCGCATCCGCATCCTGCTCGATCTCGACCTGCCGTCGAGCACCGTCATGGTCAGCCACGGCGACACCATCGGACTGGCCGTCGGCCTGCTGAGCGGTACCCGGCCCGACCTGCCCGCCAACGGGTCGATCACCTCGGTCGACGCCGTCGACGGGTCGATCACGATCGTCGATCCACCCTCCTGAACGGATCCTCGACCGTGCTGTCGGACCACCGACGCGTGTGCGAGACTTCAGCCATCCAGGCATCGGTGCAAGGAACCCGGCGAAATTCCGGGACGGTCGCGCCACTGTGATCGGACCACCAACTGGTCCGAAAGTCAGAGACTTCTTCGATGCTTCGCCTCAAGTGGACGCGTCATCCAAGGAGAGTCATGCACATTGCCGAGGGTTTTCTGCCGCCGGTCCAGGCCGCGGCGTGGACGGTGGCTGCGGCCCCGTTCATCATCCACGGTGGCCGCGCCGTCGTGCGTCAGGTTCGCGAGGATCCGGACAGCCGGTTGCTCCTCGGCGCCTCGGGGGCTTTCACGTTCGTCCTGTCGGCGATCAAGCTGCCGTCGGTCACCGGCAGCTCCAGCCACCCCACCGGCACCGGCCTGGGTGCGGTGCTGTTCCGCCCACCGGTGATGGCCTTCCTCGGCACCGTCGTCCTGCTGTTCCAGGCCCTGCTGCTGGCCCATGGCGGCATCACGACCCTCGGCGCCAACGCCTTCTCGATGGCCATCGTGGGCCCGTGGGTGGGCTACGCCGCGTACCGGCTCGTCGGACGGCTCGGCGGCGGACTGTCGCTGGCGGTGTTCTTCGCGATGGCCCTCGCCGATCTGTCCACGTACAGCGTCACGTCCCTGCAGCTGGCTCTGGCGTTCCCCGATCCCGAGACCGGGATCCTGGGCGCCAGTGCCAAGTTCTTGTCGATCTTCGCCGTCACCCAGGTCCCCCTCGCGATCGCGGAGGGCCTGCTCGGGGTGCTGCTCATCCGCATCCTGCGTGACGTCGCGATGCCTGAGCTGGTGCGACTCGGCATCATGAAGGATCCGGCTGCTCCTCCCGCGCAGGACGCTCCGCACGACCGGACGGGGGCCTGACATGCGACGCAGCACCTGGATCACCCTTGGCCTGGTCGCCGGGATCATCGCCATCGTCGGCTTCGCGCTGGTGCTCGACTCCTCGCGCAGCGGTGACGACGACCGCTTCATCGGCACCGACACCGCAGCCACGACGCAGATCGAGAAGGACAACCCGAACTACGAGCCGTGGTTCAAGCCGTTCTTCGCTCCGTCCTCCGGCGAGATCGAATCGGGACTGTTCGCACTGCAGGCTGCGCTCGGTGGCGTGGCGCTCGGCTACACGATCGGTGCCCTGCGCGGCCGGCGGCGCGCGGAGGCGGACGAGGTCGCGGCCACCGCCGACGACACGTGAACGGGCTCGCGATCGACGACGCCGCCTGGTCCAGCCGGTGGCGCGAGCGATCCGTGCTCGACAAGTCGTGCCTGAGCCTCGGGCTCGTGCTGGCCGCCGCACTGCTGCCGGCCTGGCCGGCGGCCCCGCTGGTCGCGGGGCTCGCGCTCGTCCTCCTGATGACGCGTGCCGGCACGCCGCCCACCCTCGTGCTGCGGGCGTTGCGCGGACCGGCGGTGTTCATCGTCATCGGCTGCGTGTCGGTAGCCCTGGTGATCGGCACCGACGGCGGCCTGTCGGTGAGCATGACCGACGCGAGCATCGAGCGGGCTGCAGGCGTCGCGGCGCACGCGATCGCGGGCACCTCGGCGATGCTGCTGCTGGCGATGACCACACCGATGGTGGATCTGCTCGCCGGGATGCGCCGGTTGCGGCTGCCCGAGGCCTGTGTGGAGATCGCCGGGTTGATCTACCGGCTGCTGTTCGTCCTGCTGGAGTCGCTCGGCACGATCCGGGAGTCGCAGGCGGCCCGGCTCGGGTACTCCTCGCCGGCACGAGCCCTGCGGTCGTCGGCGGCGCTGACGGCCGCCGTCCTGACCCGGTCGTGGTCGCGGGCCCGGCGACTCGAGCAGGGTCTGGCCGGCCGCGAGCTCGGCGGCTCGATGCGCACGCTGGACGATCCCATCCCCAGCTCGCCGGCGTTCCTGGTCGCCAGCGCCGCGACGTTGTGCACGCTCGCCGCAGTGGCGGCGGCGACGAGTGGACTGCTGCGATGAGCCATCACAGTCTGCGTGCCGACGAGGTCACCGTGTCGTACATCGGCACGGGACCCGCGCTGGACCACGCCTGCCTCGACGTGCTGCCGTCCACGCGCCTCGCGTTGCTGGGTGCGAACGGCTCGGGCAAGACGACCCTGCTGCGGTGCCTGTCCGGCAGCCTGAAGCCCGACGGGGGTCACGTCCGGCTCGACGATGCGGCGATGTCCTACTCACGGACCGGACTGCGGAGGCACCGCCAGGAGGTCCAGCTGGTGCTGCAGGACCCCGACGACCAGCTGTTCTCCGCCGACGTGTTCCAGGACGTGTCCTTCGGCCCGGTCAACCTGGGCCTGGACGACCACGAGGTCCGCGCCCGCGTCGACGAGGCACTGGAGCTGCTGGGCATCGAGCACCTGCGGCGACGACCCATCCATCAGCTGTCCTACGGCGAGCGCAAGCGCGTGGCCACTGCAGGCGCGGTCGCGATGCGTCCCTGTGTCCTGCTGCTCGACGAGCCCACCGCCGGACTCGACCCGGCCGCTGTCGACGAGCTGCAGTCGGCTCTTCGCCGGCTGGAGGAGCACGACACGACCGTCGTCCTCTCGACCCACGACGTCTCGTTCGCCCTCGCCTGGGCCGACAGCGTCGCCGTCGTGCTGGACCGATCGGTGGTCCAGGGCGATCCGCTGGAGCTCCTCGGGGATGCCAGTCTGCTCGCCGCCGCACGACTGCGCATGCCGTGGCCCCTGGAGCTGAGCCAGCGACTCGACGCCGATGGTCTGGTCGCCCCGGGCACACGATCCCGAGATCTCGACGAGCTGCACGCGGCCGTCCGCGACCGCGCAGACACTCTGCTGCCCACCCGCCACGACCAGGAGTCCCCATGAACGAGCCCAGCACCGTTGCCCCACCTTCGCCGGAGATCCGCGACGCCGCCGCACAACGACTCGCGGGCCTGGCCACACCGGCCGGTGCGCTGGGTCGTCTCGGCGATCTCGGCGTGTGGATCGCGGCCACCCAGGGCGTCTGCCCGCCCGAGCCGGTCGAGCGGGTGCGCGCGGTGATCTTCGCCGGTGACCACGGCGTGGCCGATCATGGCGTCTCGGCCTACCCCAAGGCGATCACCGGTGCCATGGTGCACACGTTCGCGCTCGGGAAGGCGGGCGTGTCGGTCCTGGCCGCTCAGCACGGCGTGACGGTGCGCGTGCTCGACATCGGCGTGGACGCCGACCTCGGCGGACCGCCTGCGCTCACCGCGTACAAGGTGCGACGCGGCAGCGGAGCCATCCACCTCGAGGACGCCCTGACCACCGAGGAGACACACCGGGCCATCGACGCCGGCGAGGCCGTTGCGGCCGAGGAGATCGCCGCCGGCGCCCAGCTGCTGATCAGCGGCGACATGGGCATTGGCAACACGACGCCCTCGTCGGCGCTGATCGCCGCCTCGCTCGGCCTTCCGGCGACCGAGGTGACCGGGCGCGGCACGGGCATCGACGAGGAGACGCTGACGGCGAAGATCGCGCTGGTGCAGCAGGCCCTGGATCGCGCCGGCGACCGCGTGGCCGATCCGGTCGACACCCTCACGGCGTTGGGGAGCGCAGATCTCGCCGCCTCGGCGGGCTTCATGGTTGCTGCCGCACGTGCCGGTGTGCCGGTGCTGCTCGACGGTCTCATCTCGGTCGCAGCCGGCGTGATGGCCGATCGGCTCGCACCGGGGGCGGCGGCATGGTTCGCCGCCGGGCACCGTTCGACCGAACCGGCGCAGTCGTTGGCGCTGGCCAAGCTCGGCATCGAGCCGATCCTCGATCTCGGGCTGCGACTGGGCGAGGGCAGCGGCGCCGTCGCCGCCGTGCCGGTGGTGCGATCGGCCGCACTGGTGCTGCGCGACGTGGCGTTGCTGGCCGACCTGATGCCCGATGCCTGACGGCGCTCCGATCCGCGACGGCTGGCGGCTCGCGGCCGGCATGTTGACCGTCGTGCCGTCGCGGCCGCCGTCGACGGTCGATCGCCAGGTGTCGGTGGCAGCGATGCTGCTGGCGCCACTGGTGGTGGTGCCGCTGGCTCTCGCGGTCGGCCTCGCCGGGTGGGGCGGCCGCGAGGCGGGGGTGTCGCCGTTGGTCCTCGGCTTCGTCGCCGTCGGACTGCTGGCCCTGGGCAACCGGGCCTTCCACGTCGACGGACTGGCCGACGTCGCTGACGCGCTCACCGCCTCGTACGACCGCAAGCGCTCGCTGGAGGTCATGGTCGATCCGACCTCTGGCCCTGCGGCGGTCGCGATGCTGATCGTGGTCCTCGGCATCCAGGCGTCGGCGTTCGCCAGCCTGTTCACCCTCGATCGCGGACCGGTCGTGGCGGGCGTGCTGGTGTGCACGTCGCGAGCGGTGCTCGCCGTGACCTGCTCGGTCGGCGTGCCGCCGGCGAGCGAACCCGGCCTCGCCGTCAACTACGCCGGGATCGTGTCGCGCCCCTGGGCCATCGGCACCTGGCTGATCGTCACGGCGGCGCTCGTCGCCGTGCTGGCCTGGGCCGGTGCCCCCTGGTGGCAGGGGTTGGTCACGGCCGCGGTCGCGCTCGGCGTCGTGGCCCTGGTGCTCCATCGCGCCGTGACCCGCTTCGGCGGTGTGACCGGCGACGTCTTCGGTGCCACCATCGAGCTGACCCTCGCCGCCACCCTGCTCGCCGCCTCGGCCGGTTGAAACAGGTCGCCGGTCGTCGGCGTGGGTGGGGCGGTGGATCTGCAACCTTCACAGCGCTGAGACGGTGGAGATCTGACCGGGGTGGTGCAGGGACTGGCGCCTGCACGGCGAGTTCTCGTCGAGATGCCCCCGGGGATGGCCCGCGGCACCATGGAGTCATGCCTCCGGCCGCCAAGACCTGCGCGTCGTGTGGTCGAACGATCCAGTGGCGCAAGAA
>JBBSRN010000118.1:0-7832 GCA_038242985.1 Propionibacteriales bacterium
ACCAGAATTCCCGCTGGGGGTCGTGCACGAGCGTCGACGGCAGCATTCGGCTGTCCCACCGGCTGCAGGGCATGCCCGAGCACGTCGTGGACTACGTGCTGCTGCATGAGCTCGCGCACCTGATCGAGGCCAACCACAGCAAGCGGTTCTGGGCGTTGATCAGCGACTTCCCGCATGCGGAGCGGGCCAAGGGCTTCCTCGAAGGCGTCGCCTGGCGGCAGCGATGAGGTCACGCACGGACTGATCGGTGTCCTCGGGCAGGTTCTCCACGTCGAACCAGGCGAGATCGTCGGACTCCTCACTGATGACGTGCTGCGCGTCTGGCGGCGCGACGGCCACGAACTGCACGTCGAGGTGGTGCGACGGGCGGATCGGTCCGCACGACGGCACCTCGTGGCGGGACAGCAGAACCGGCGCGGGCTGGATCGACAGATCGGCGATGCCACCCTCCTCTCGTGCCTCGCGCAGAGCAGCACCGACCAGGGTCGTGTCGTCGGGATCGCAGTGTCCGCCGGTCTGCAGCCAGCGCCTGATGATGCGATGCAGGGTCAGGAGCACGCGCCCGTGGTCCGCGGAGAAGATGATCGCGCTGGCGGTCAGGTGATCAGGGTGGCACTCCCGGCTCATCGCGTCGCCGTGCGCAGCGATGTGGTCCAGGTAGAGGACCCGCAGCTGCTCCTGGTCGGCGTCCGGCGCCTGCCAGGTCGTCAGCACCCCGGTGGCATCGGCGTGCAGCGTCACTGCTGGGTGTCGTCGGGCCCGTCGAGCAGGCGACCCAGCTCGGCGTCGAAGTCCGAGCTGTCGTCGGACGGATCGTCGTGCGAGAACGCCAGAGGGTCGTCCAGATCGGCGGCCGTCGGCATCAGGTCGGGGTGGGTCCACGGCGCATCACGTGCGCCGGATCCGTGGCGGTCGCGGAGCGCGGCCCACAGCGTTGCCGCCTCGCGCAGCCGGCGTGGACGCAGCTCGAGTCCGACCAGGGAGGCGAAGGTCTGCTCCGCAGGTCCGCCGGCGGCGCGGCGTCGACGGACCGCCTCGGCCAGTGGCACCGCGGCCGGCATGGTGTCGCGGGTCGCCTGGGTGACGACCTCGTCGACCCAGCCCTCCACGAAGGCGAGCAACGTCTCGAGGCGATCGAGCGCCTTCTGCTGCTCGGGAGTGCGCTCGGGCTCGAACAGCCCGCTGCTCAGTGCCTCCTGGATCTGGTCCGGGCGCATGGGGTCGAGCTGTCCGAGCTGGGACTCGATGGATGACACGTCGATGCGGGTGCCCCGGCCGAACTCCTCGATGGCCGTCACGAGCGCCGAGCGCAACCAGGGGGAGTGGTGGAACAGACGTTGGTGCGCGCACTCGCGCAGGACGACGTAGAGCAGGACATCGGCATCGCTGTGCTCGAGGCCTTCGCCGAACGCGGCGATGTTGGCCGGCAGCACGGCGGCGACACCCTCCGGCCCGAGCGGCACGCCGATGTCGGAGGCCGACACGACCTCACCTGCGAGCTCGCCGAGCGCCCGCCCGATCTGCTGTCCGAACATGGCTCCGCCGGCCTGGGTGAGCAGACCCATCAGGGGCGCAGCCATGGCGCGGGCCTCATCGGGCAGCGCGTCGGACATCGCCTTGACGACGTGCTCGGCGATCGGCTCGACCAGCTGGTTCCAGGTGGCCGCGGTGGACTCGATCCACTCGGCCCTGCTCCAGGCCATCGACGTGGTGGCTCCGGCCGGGATGTCGGTGGCGCGGTCGAGCCAGCTCTCGGCCAGCCGGACGGCGTCGGAGACCGCGCCCAGCTGTGCGGGAGTGGGCGATGGATCCGCACCGGCAGACGCGACGGTCTGACGGGCGACGTCCTTGGCCGCCTCGAAGTCGACGCTGCCCTCGTGCGGCGTGAACATGCGCTGCACCTGGCTCATGATCTGGTTCATGTCGACCTGGCCACCGGCCAGCGCGCCGAACATCTGCTCGAAGGGTGTCCCCTCGAAGGGGTTCTGGGGCTTGTCATCGTCCTGCTCGGCCATGCCGCCCAGCCTACCCACCCCATCCAGCCGGCCGGGCGGGAGTTTCGGGCCCTACGATGGTTCGATCATGCCGATCGTCCGCCTGCTCGACATCCGCGACGCCCCGCTGAGCCTCGACGAGGTGTTCCAGGCGGTGTCGGACCCCGCCGCGGGAGGCACCTGCGTGTTCGTCGGGACGGTCCGCGATCACGACGGTGGAGACCAGGTCAGCGATCTCAGCTACTCATCCCACCCCACGGCGTTGGATCGCCTGCGTGACGTCGCCGAGCGCATTGGCGTCGAGGAGGAGGTCGTGGCCCTGGCCGCCACGCACCGCATCGGCGATCTCGCCGTCGGCGACCTCGCGGTCGTGGTCGGTGCGTCCGCCGGGCACCGCCCAGCAGCGTTCGCCGCGTGCCGCCGACTCATCGATGAGCTGAAGCTCGAGGTGCCGGTCTGGAAGCAGCAGACCTTCAGCTCCGGCGACCAGACCTGGATCTGATCGGGCCCGGTTCGGGGCCGTTCACTAGGATCACCACGTGTCCGACCCCGATCAGCAGAGCGACGCGGACCCGATGCGTCTGGGCCGGACCTACGTGATGCGGCTGACCGCGGCGCTCAGCCTGATCGTGCTGGTCAGCGTCGCGCTGCTGCTGCCGGTGCCGTACGTGACGCTTCGACCCGGCCCGGCCTACGACACCCTGGGCTCGTTCGGGGACCAGCCGATGTTCACGTTCGGCTCGGGCGTCAAGACGTACCCGACGGCCGGCAACCTGGACTTCACGACGGTGTCGGTTTCCCGGACCACCTCGCGGGTCAGCCTCGCCGACGCGATCCGTGCGTACCTGAACAGTGACGTGGCAGTCGTGCCCCGATCGCTGGTGTATCCGGAGGGAACCACCGAGGAGACCTCGCAGGCGGAGTCGGCGGCGCAGCTGGACGGCTCCAAGGACTCCTCGCGCGTCGCCGCGCTGCGAGCAGCCGGCTACACCGTGCCCGGCCTGCCCCAGGTGGCCGGGGTGGCACCCGGCGGCGCTGGCGCAGGCGTGCTCAAGAAGGGCGACCTGATCCGTTCGATCGACGGGACGTCGGTGGACTCATCCGAAGCAGCGGTCGCAGCGGTCGGTGCTCGCGAACCCGGCTCGACCGTCTCCCTGGCGATCACGCGCGGATCGACCAAGCGCACCGTCGACGTGAAGACGCGGGCCGACGGCACCGATCCCACGGTGCCGCGCATCGGGATCACGCTGGGCACCCGGTACGACTTCCCGATCAAGATCGACAACAATGTCGGACGGCAGGTCGGTGGCCCGAGCGCCGGCACCATGTTCGCCCTGGCCATCTACGACAAGCTGACGCCCGGATCGCTGACCGGGGGACTGAAGGTCGCCGGCACGGGCGAGATCAGCGCCGACGGCCTCGTGGGCCCGATCGGCGGCGTGCAGCAGAAGATCGCCGGCGCCTCGATGGCCGGCGCATCGGTGTTCCTCGTGCCGGCGCCCAACTGCGCCGAGGCCATCGAGGGCGACACGAAGGGGCTGCGGCTGGTGAAGGTTGCCCGCCTGTCAGACGCCATCGACGCGCTCGAGGCGTTGGCCAAGAACCCGAAAGCGGCGGTTCCCTCATGCAGCTGAAAGTCGCTGTTCCCTCATGCAGCTGAAAGTCGCTGTTCCCTCATGCAACTGAAAGTCGCGGTGCCCTCATGGAGCTGATGCCTGACTCGCCGGTGCGTCGCGCGGCCCTGGAGGTCGAGGCGCACGTGGCCGCAGACGGCTGGGACCAGCCCGCTCGTCTGTTCGCTCTGGTGCCGACGCTCGACCTGATCGAGCGCGAGCCCGAGCTGGCGTCGCAGGTCGAGGCGACACCCGGTGGCTTCACGTCCATCGAGCAGGAGCTGCCGGTCGACGGTCGCGAGCTGGAGGACCTGCTCGCCGAGATCGGTTGGCCCGAGACGGTCACCGGGTGCGCCGTCGTCGTCGAGCGCCTGATGCTCCCACCGGAGGCCGAGGAATCGCTGCCGGACGATCCAGAGGAGATGGTCGCCGCGGCCGCCCGTCACCCCGATCGCCGTGAGGTGCGCCTGGTCGCTGCGGTCACGCGCGGTGGAGCGGTGCACAGCACCGTCCGCGGACGCACCGCAGAGGGGACCGAGGCCGAGCTTCTCGAGGGTCCCGACCTGGTCCCAGGGCTGATCTCCAGGCTCCGTCAGACCCTGGAGCCCTGAGGTTTCAGGTGGCCCCCGACCGGTTGGTGCGGTGCCATAGAGTCAGAGTCATTCTCCCGCGGCAACGACGGGTCGATCAAGCAGGAGACACGTGAGCGACATCTTCGGCAATGCCCGCCAGCGGCAGCCGCGCAAGCCCGGGAACGACACCAGACGCCGCGTACTGGTTCCCACGCTGATCACCCTGGCGGCGCTGCTGTTCCTCGGCTCGATCTTCACCAGCATCTGGAGCGACCGGCTGTGGTTCACCTCGGTCGGGTACAGCGACGTCTTCCGGACGGTGCTGTTCGCCCGGATCACCATGTTCCTCGTGCTGGGCCTGCTGTTCGGCGCCTTCCTGATCGGCAACGTCTACCTCGCCTACCGCCTCCGGCCGGCCAACCCCTCGATGCGCCGTGACGACCCGGCCTTCCGCTACCGCACGGCGCTCACGCCCATCGGCAAGCCGGTGCTGATCGTGGTGGGCCTGCTGGTCGTCGCCTTCGCCGGCTCGGTGTCCGCCAGCCGCTGGGACACCTACAAGATGTGGCGCAACGGCACCACGTTCGGCCAGAAGGACGCCCAGTTCGGCAAGGACATCGGGTACTACGTCTTCGACTACCCCTGGTACCGGTTCCTCACGTCGTACAGCTTCGCGTTGGTCGTGCTGACGGTCCTGGCGGTGGTGTTCGTGCACTACGTCTACGGCGGAGTCCGCATGGCCGGGCGTGGACCCAAGTTCACCCGCCCCGCGCAGATGCACCTGTCGATCCTGGTCGGCCTGGCCGTCCTGACCCGCGCCGTGTCGTACTACCTGGACCGATTCGGTCTGCTGATCGGCTCCTCGGGCATCATCGACGGCGTCACGTACACCGATGCGAATGCCCGCATCCCGAGCAAGAACATCCTGATCGGCGTGGCACTGGTCTGCGCGCTGCTGTTCTTCGCAGCCGTGTTCGTGCGTTCGTGGGTCCTGCCGGCTCTCGGCCTCGGTCTGCTGGCCCTCACGTCGGTGCTGATCGGCGCCATCTGGCCCGCGGTCATGCAGGGATTCCAGGTCAAGCCGTCCGAGCCGGACAAGGAGGGCCCCTACATCGCGCGCAACATCGAGGCCACCCGCGATGCGTACAGAGTCGCGTCGGCGACGTCCCAGCCCTACACCGCCAAGACCACACTGACGCCCGATGAGCTCAAGCAGTCGGCGGAGTCGCGGGTCAGCAGCCGCCTGCTCGACCCGACCCTGATCTCCGATGCGTTCCAGCAGCTGCAGCAGGTGCGCGGCTACTACACCGTGCCGAAGACCTTGGACGTCGATCGCTACCAGATCGGCGATGACAAGACGCCGCAGGACATCATCATCGCGGCCCGCGAGCTCGATCTCGGCGGTCTGCAGCAGAGCCAGCGCAACTGGGCCAACGACCACACCGTCTACACCCACGGCTACGGCGTCATCGCGGCCCGCGGCAACCAGCGCGGCTCGCAGGGCGAGCCCGTGTGGGTCGAGAAGGACATCCCGCCGGTGGGCGAGCTGAACATCACCACCCCGCCGCGCATCTACTTCGGTGAGAACTCCCCGGACTACTCGATCGTCGGTCGCCCGAAGGGGTCGAAGGCCATCGAGGTCGACATCCCGCGCGGCAACAGCAGCAAGGCCACTGAGGGTAAGGACGCCAACGCGAGCGCCAACACCTACGACGGCAAGGGCGGCGTGCCGGTCGGCAACCTGTTCAACAAGGCCCTGTTCGCGTTCAAGTTCGCCGAGCCCAACATCGTCTTGTCCAACCGGGTCAACAGCGAGTCCAAGATCTTGTACGACCGCCACCCGCGTGACCGCGTCAAGAAGGTCGCGCCGTGGCTGACCGTCGACGGCGACACGTACCCCGCCGTGGTCAACGGCCGCGTCGTCTGGATCGTCGACGGATACACCACCAGCAACGCCTACCCGTACTCCGAGCACCGTTCGCTGGCCACGGCCACCGCGGACACTCTGACCCGCAACCGGGCCCAGGCTGCACTGCCGACCGACGAGATCAACTACATGCGCAACTCGGTCAAGGCCGTGGTCGACGCCTACGACGGCAGCGTGAAGCTGTACCAGTGGGACAAGACGGACCCGATCCTCAAGACCTGGATGAAGGTCTTCCCCGGCAAGGTGCTGCCGAAGGCCGAGATCACGCCGGGCCTGCTGGATCACCTGCGCTACCCGGTCGACATGTTCAAGGTGCAGCGCGACGTGCTGAGCCGCTACCACGTCACCGACGCGCAGACGTTCTACGAGGACGGTGAGCGCTGGCGCGTGCCGGGCGATCCGAAGCTGGGCCGCAACGCGAGCACGCTGCAGCCGCCGTACTACCTGTCGATCGCGCGTCCCGGCGATGAGAAGACCGAGTTCTCGCTCACCAGCGTGTTCCTGCCCAACAGCCGGCAGAACCTGGCGTCGTTCGTGTCGGTGAACTCCGAGGCGAGCAGCGCCAACTACGGCAAGATGCAGATCCTGGAGCTGCCGAGCAACACCCAGGTACCGGGTCCCAGCCAGATCGCCAACGACTTCCAGACCGACAAGGGCGTCACGCAGGCGCTGCTGCAGTTCGAGCAGTCCAAGGAGGCCCGCATCCTGCGCGGCAACCTGTTGACGCTGCCGGTCGGCGACGGGCTGTTGTACGTGCAACCGGTCTACATCCAGCGAAGCGCGGACGTGGGCACGTATCCGGTGCTGCAGTTCGTCGCAGTCTCCTTCGGTGGCTCGGTCGGCTTCGGCCAGACCCTCGACGAGGCACTGAAGGTGGCCGTGGGTCTGCAGGCCGGCGACACCTCGCAAGGTGACCCGGCGGCGACTCCGCCGCCCGCCGACGGCGAAGCGACCCCGAGCGCACCGGCCGGGAACAAGACGACGGCGGCCTACCTCGAGGACGCCAGCCGGTACTACGCACAGGCGCAGACGGCGTTGAAGGACGGCGACCTGAACACCTATCAGAAGCGCATCAACCAGATGGGCACCGCCATCGACGACGCCCAGAAGGCACTCGACAAGGCCAAGTGAGCCACTCGGCTGGTTGAGACGAACGGCACGCCGCCCCTGTTCCTGACAGGGGCGGCGTGCCGTTGGTCGTCGATCTGCACTCGCTCAGTCCGCGAGGAACTCCAGCAGTGCGGCGTTCAGCTCGTCGGCGTGACTGACGTTGAAACCGTGCGGTCCGCCTTCGACCACGTGCAGGGTCGCATCCGAGAGCGCCTCGGCGGACCGCTTCCCGCTGACCTCGAACGGCACGATGCCGTCCGCGTCGCCGTGGATCACCAGGACGGGTACGTCGATCTTGGCGAGGTCCTCACGGAAGTCGGTGCGGCTGAACGCGTCGATGCACGCCTCGATCGCCTCGTCCCGGGCCGGTGCGGTCAGCGCGAGGGCTTGGTGTCGCTGCTCCTCGGTGACCTTCAGCTCGTCCCCGGCGGAGAAGAAGGTGGTCGTGAACCCGTCCAGGAAGCCGTCGCGATCTTCGCGGAATCCTGACTTCATGCCTTCGACGTCCTCGTCACCGAGTCCGCCGTCGGGGTTGTCGTCGGTCTTGAGCAGGAACGGCGGCACGGAGGCGGCCAGTACTGCAGAGCGGATCCGCTCGCTGCCCCGGCTGCCGAGG
>JBBSRN010000119.1:0-7763 GCA_038242985.1 Propionibacteriales bacterium
CTCGAAGCCTGGAAACGGGTGCAGGACGTCAATCTGACCAGCGTCTACCTGTGCTGCAAGGCCGCCCTGCCCTACATGCTGGAGCAGGGCCGGGGGTCGATCATCAACACCGCCTCGTTCGTCGCGGTGATGGGCGCGGCCACGTCGCAGATCTCGTACTCCGCGTCCAAGGGAGGCGTGCTCAGCATGTCGCGCGAGCTCGGCGTGCAGTTCGCCCGCGAGGGCGTGCGGGTCAACGCGCTGTGCCCCGGACCGGTCAACACCCCGCTGCTGCGCGATCTGTTCGCCAGCGATCCCGAGCGCGCCGAGCGTCGCCTGGTGCACGTCCCGGTCGGCCGGTTCGCCGAGCCCGAGGAGATGGCCAACGCGGTGCTGTTCCTGGCCTCGGACGAGTCCAGCTTCATCACGGCGTCGACGTTCCTGGTCGACGGCGGCATCTCGGGCGCCTACGTCACACCCCAATGAACCCGGACGGGGAGGGCGGCGGCGTGACGCCGGTCATCGGCGTCACGACGTACCGCGAGCAGGCGCGGTGGGGGGTGTGGGACGAGCCGGCCGACGTGCTGCACGCGATGTACGCCATCGCGATCGCGAGCGCCGGCGGTGTGGCGGTGCTGCTGCCGCCCGGCGACGTCGCGGTGGCGGGATCGGTGGTGGCGCGGCTCGACGCGCTGGTGATCGCCGGGGGCGCTGACGTCGACCCGGGCCAGTACGGTGCGGCAGCCCACGAGCGCACCGCCGGTTGGCGACCTGATCGCGACACCTGGGAGCTGGCTCTGCTCGACGCCGCGTGGGAGCGCGGGCTGCCTGCGCTCGGCATCTGCCGGGGCATGCAGGTCATGGCGGTGCAGGCCGGCGGATCCCTGGATCAGCACCTGCCGGACGCGATCGGGCACGACGGGCACTCACCCGGCGGAGCGGAGTTCGGCGAGGTGGGCGTCGACGTGGTGGCCGGGACCCGGCTCGCGGCGGCGATCGGTGATCGGGGCGAGGTGGCGTGCCATCACCACCAGGGCGTGCGCGAGCACCCCGGCTTCGTGGCCGCGGCGCACGCCTCGGACGGGACGCTGGAGGCGATGGAACGCGTCGATCACCGGTTCTGGCTCGCGGTGCAGTGGCACCCCGAGACCCGTGACGACGCCGGGCTGTTCCGCGCCCTCGTCGACGCAGCCCGCATCAGGACGTGACCGGCGAGGGATCCTGGTTGAACGACCGGATCCGTGCCTGGCCGATGGTGAGGCACCCGGAGCTGACGAAGATGTTCTGACCGGCCGAGCCGCCGTTCTTGTCCTGCGTCGTCAGGTCGATCGTCACGCCGTCGCGCGATGAGCTGATCTGCGACGTCTTCGGGTCGACCGTGGTGCTCAGTCCGGCCGAGCGCAGGGCTGCGGCGACCTCGGCGGTGGCCTTCTTCGGATCCTGCACCGCGTAGGTCACGAAGGTGTCGACGAAGTAGGAGGCCTGGTCGGCGTCACCGCCGTCGCACCCGGCCAGCAGCCCCAGACCGAGCGAGTCCGGAGACGGCGGCTTGGCGTCCAGCCGGTCCTGCAGCGTCGACACGACCAGGCGCGCCACGTCGTCGGTCGTCTTCTGCTGGTCGGCCAGATCGGCTCGGCTGAGCGTCTCCGTGCCGCCGCCACAACCGGTGACCACGACGAGACAGATCAGCAGGGCCGTCGCCGGGCCCGGGCGTCGTCGTGACATGGGCTGAACCTACTGCCTGGCGGTCCAGCCCGGGCTCGAGTGTCGGCACCGAGAATGTCGGTGCCTGCGCCTACCGTGGTGCCCACGACCACCGATGGAGTGAGCACAGCGTGAGAACCAACCAGCTCGAGGGGGCGTGCGACACGTGCTACACGCACGTGGTCGCCGGCAGCGGCCGTCTCGTCGGCCATCCGGGGCACTGGCGGGTCCTGTGCCTCACCTGCACGCCGCAGCCACCGTCGCGGGGTCTGCACCACGGCTGGTTCGCCCGTCCGGTGGCCTCCCTGGACTTCGAGACCACCGGCGTCGACCCACATCACGACCGGGTGCTGAGCTACGCACTGCTGGACGTCGACGGTGAGCGGTCGGGCCTGGTCGATGCGGGCGTGCCGATCCCCGAGGCATCCGCGAAGGTGCACGGCATCAGTCAGGCCGCCCTCGTCGGGGCACCGCCGGCCCGCATCGCCATCGCGATGATCGTCGACTGGGTGCAGTCGCTCATCGAGCGTGGCGTCGGGCTCGTGGTGTTCAACGCGGCCTACGACCTCACCATGCTGCGTGCCGAGGCCGTCCGCCACGACATCGACCAACCGGCCTGGGACCGCCTCATGGTCATCGATCCCTACGTCATCGACTGGGGCCTGGAGCGGGGTGGTCTCGGCTCGCGCCGGCTCACCGACGTGGCCGCCTACTACGGCGTGGTGCTGGACCACGCCCACGACGCCACCGCCGACGCCCGCGCCGCCCGCGACGTCGCCGTCCAGATGGCGGCCCGGCATCGCGAGGCCGGCGAGTGCTCGTTGGTCGAGCTCACCTTGCGCCAGCACCTGTGGCACGCCGAGCGCGCCGCGGACTGGAACGCCTACGCGGTCACGGTCGGTCGAGACCTCGACGACCCCACCGGCTGGCCGTTGGTCTCCACCCCCCGCCACCGCCGCTCCGCCACCGCCTGACCCCCTCCCCCACCACACAGCCCCGAGATTTGGGGTGCTCTGCACCACAGAGGCGCCGCCGGTGGGGCAGGGCACCCCAAATCTCGTCAGCGGGCGCGGTCGAGGATGGCGCCGGCCAGCTCGCCGGGGGCTTCGTCGGGGATCCAGTGGGTCACGTGCGGCAGCTCGATGAAGCGGTAGGCCGCATGCACGAAGTCACCGCAGTGCTCTGCTCCCTCCCGGCCGAGCGCTCGGTCGTCGCTGCTCCACACGAACGTGGTGGGCACCGTCACCGGCGGCAGCTCGTTGAGCTCGGCCGTCATGGCCCGGTAGTAGTTCAGCGCCGCGGTGAGAGCACCCGGCTCGGAGAAGATGCGCAGGTACTCCGCGAGGGCCGTGGCCGAGAGCGTGCCCTCGTAGAAGTCGGCCAGGCGATGGGCACCGTCCTCCAGCAGCACCTCCTCGGGACGTCCCTCGCGCCGGAACAGCTGGATGTAGCCGGACATCTCGCGCTGAGCCGCCGACGTCCGCAGCGCCTGGCCGAACGCAGCCAGGTGGGGGACCGAGACGGCTGTCAGGCTGCGCAGCCGTGCGCTGTGGCGTGCTGCGACGACCCAGGCCACCGAGGCGCCCCAGTCGTGGCCGACCAGGTGGAAGGTGTCGAGCCCGAGGCGATCGGCCAGCTCGACGACGTCGTCGGCCAGTAGATCGGTGGCGTAGGACTCGACCCCGATCGGACGCGCTCGGGGCGAGTAGCCTCTCTGGTCCGGAGCGATCACGCGGTACCCGGCCGCCACCAGGTGCGGCGCGACGCCGGCCCAGCTCAGCGAGGTCTGCGGGAATCCGTGCAACAGCACGATCGGCGGGCCGTCCTCGGGCCCGTCGACGCGCAGGTCGAGGGTGCCGATCGTGATGTCGGCGGTGGTCGTCTGCCCCCAGTGCGTGGGGTTCCTCTCGTCATCGTTCATCACTGCATCTTCGCCCTCGCGCGGTCCGGGTGCCCTGATCCTGTGGACGTGTCGTCATTCGAACGTGTCGCCGATGCGGGCGACGGCCTCACGATCGAGTCGTGTGGCCGTGGCGACATCGGGTGCCGAGCCGCCGTGGTCGTGCGGCAGCCACCAGCGATCCGTCTCGTCACGAGGCTCGTCCGGGTACGAGGTGATGGCGTCCTGGAGCAACGCCCGCATTGCGGTGTGAAGGCGTGCGGACAGCTCGTCGACGCTCTCGCCCTCGATAGCGTGCAGCGGTTCACCGAGCGCGATGGTGATGGGGATCTTGCGGCGCAGCGAGCGGTGACCGTCGACGGTGAGCACGCGATGGCCGCCCCACACGACCAGGGGGATCAGCGGCACCCGGCGGTTGACCGCTACCCCGGCGGCTCCGCGTTTGAACGACTTGAGCAACCACGAGCGACTGATGGTCGCCTCGGGGAAGACTCCGACGATCTCGCCCTCGTCGACCAGGTGCAGGCACCGCCGGTAGGCGCGTGCACCGGACCGACGGTCGACCGGAATGTGTCCCATCGCCCGCATCAGCTGGCCGGCGACCGGAATCTGGAACACCGAGGCCTTCGACGTGAACCGGATCAACCGGCCCCGCTCTCGCGCCGCGTAGCCGATGAAGGTGAAGTCGAGGAAGCCGATGTGGTTGCCGGCGATCACCGCCGGCCCCGTGCTGGGCAGGTGCTCGGCACCTCGGACGTCGAATCGGTATCCCATCAGCCGGAACAGGGCGCCGAAGATCGCGACGACGCACCGGTACGGGCGGTCTCCTCGCACGTCAGCGGGGCGTGCTGCGGTCGGGCAGTCGCGGCCAGCAGTCGGTGTGGACGGTGGGATCGAATCCCGGGCCGGCGGAGAGGACGGTGCGCTTCTCCTTCGCCACGATGGCGATCGTCAGCTGCAGGATCGCCCCGATGTACAGGACCATGATGGCCAGGCCGGTGGCGGTCGCGTCCGGGTCGAAGCGGCCCGCCTCGGCCAGCGCGATGATGCCGTCGGACGCCAGGAACAGGCCTCCGCCCACCCCGGCCCGCACGTCGACGGCGGCGGAGGTCGAGGCGGTGGCGACCAGCAGCGCGGCGTAGATGGGGATGACGGGACGCAGCCCGGCGTCGAGTCCTCCCCAGGCCCAGACGACCACGGCGATCGCGGCCACCACGTACGCGACGAGGATCCATGGACGGGCGCGCAGCGCGGCGGCAGCCCCGCGCTGCACGAAGAACCAGATGAAGCACACGTGGGCCGCAGCGAACGCGGCCATGCCCGCGATGAACAGGTTGTCGAGCTCCAGCAGCAGATCGCCGGCGAAGCAGAACACCAGTGCCGCCACCAGCAGGCGTGGGCCGTGCTGTTCGAGCACCCAGGCAGCCAGCAACGGTGCGAGCAGGCACTTGGTGATGCTGTCCCACGGCGTGGCGTCGGTGGCGTTCAGCACCAGGTGCACGATGGCGACGAGGCCGAAACCGATCAGGAACGGACTCCGGATCGCGGCCATGGGGTCACCGTACCGGCAGTCGGCGTCGTCGCACGGACGATCGCCGCGAGCCCCCGGAGGTCTCAACCGGACCGATGGCCGCGTGGCCTGAGGCGCGCGTGCGGCAGCTCCGGCGCGGGGATCAGGTCGATCGCGCCGACGTACCCGTCGACGGTGCCGAAACGCTCCGTCTGGGCCTCCCAGTCGCTGCGGAAGAGGGCGATCTCCTCGTGGGTGCGGCCGACGAAGTTCCACCACATGAGGATCTGCTCGTCGAACGGGGGACCGCCGATCAGCACGACCCGTGCACTCTCACCGGTCGGGTTGTCGATCGTCAGGGTGGCGCTGCCGGCCGGTTGGTAGGCCATCTCCCCACGGCTCACCGGCTGGTCGAGGACGCGAACAGCAGCGGTGTCCACCAGGACGCCGTGCTCGAAATCGGGGTCGACGTCGAGGGTGACGGTGACCCCCGCGTCGATCAGCAGCTCGGCACCCAGCAGCGGCGTGAACGTGCCGACCGGTGACGTGGACCCGAGCAGGGAGCCGAGGAACACCCGCGCGGTGGCGCCGTCGATCGAGACGGGATCAGGCACGTAATGCTGGAAGTCGCGGCCGGCATCGCGGTCCCGCTCGGGCAGGGCGACCCACAGCTGCACCCCGTGCAGCACGGTGGTGTCGGCGGTCGACACCTCGGAGTGGCAGATGCCCGATCCGCCGGTCATCAGATTCAGCTCACCGGGCCGGATCGTCGCAACGACTCCCGCGCTGTCGCGATGCTGGATCTGGCCGGCGAACAGCCAGCTGACGGTCTGCAGACCGGTGTGCGGGTGTGGCGCGACGTCCATGCCCCCGGTCGTCGACACGTCGTCGGGGCCGTAGTGATCGGCGAAGCACCACGCACCCACCAGAGAACGGGTGCGTTGCGGCAGGGTGCGTCGCACCGTCATGGCCCGCAGCCCCCCGAGTGGGACCTCCCGCGTCGACAGCACCTCGATTCCGCTCACGGCGTCCATGATAGGTCCGCGGCCTGCGCCGAGGCCGCCGCGCGACTACCTTCGGGCCATGGTCAGGTTGCGCCGCGTCAGCTCGTCGATGCCCGGTTGGCGGCGACTGCGCCGCGGCCGTGGATTCAGCTACCTCGACGGCACCGGTGAGCCACTGGCCGCGCTCGATGTGGTGCGGATCAAGGAGCTGGTCATCCCGCCGGCGTGGTCCGACGTCTGGATCTGCCCCCTGCCCCAGGGGCACCTGCAGGCGGTCGGCACCGACGTGGCCGGGCGCCGCCAGTACCTGTACCACCCGGACTGGCGGGTCCAGCGCGATCTGGTGAAGTACGAGCACATGGAACAGTTCGCGCGGGCGCTCGTGCGGCGTCGCGCGACGGTGCGCCGCGACCTCGGTGGTGAGGCGCTGGACCGGACCCGCGTCTGCGCAGCGGTGTTCGGGCTGCTGGACCTCGGCATGTTCCGCGTCGGCTCCGATCGCTACGCCGATGAGAACGGAAGTCACGGACTGACGACGCTGGACAAGTCCCACGTCAGCGTGGTCCCGGGTGGGATGGATTTCGACTACCCGGCCAAGTCAGGACAGACCGTCCAGGTCACGGTGCAGGACGAACGGGTGCTCGATGTGCTCACCGCGCTGCGACGGCGACGCAGCGGCGGGGACCGGCTGATCGCCTTCAAGGAGAACGGCCGCTGGAAGGACATCGGCGCCGAGGACGTCAACGAGTACGTCAAGGACGCCCTCGGCGGCGACTACACGGCCAAGGACTTCCGCACGTGGCGCGCCAACGTGGTCGCGGCACGATCGCTGGCCGTCATCGAGCCCGGGACCACGGCAGCTCGCAAGCGCGCCGTGGCAGCGACGATGCGCGAGGTGTCCGAGCACCTGGGGAACACTCCCGCGATCGCCCGCTCGTCCTACGTCGACCCGCGGGTGGTCGATCTGTTCGAGGACGGGGTCGTCGTGGGCGGCTCCTACCGCCGGGTCGCGCCCGGGGCTCCGGCGAGCCGGACCCTCGAACGTGCGGTCCTGGACCTGTTGAAGCGCGGCTGATCCGGCGGCGCGTCAGAGGCCGAGCTCGGCCTCGAGCCGTTTGGCGAATCCGTTGCCCATGCTGGCGATGACGGCCTTCATCGCGGTGCCCACCGCGCGTGAGGTGATCTTCGGCAGCGGGAGGTCGACCGACACCTCGAGGCGGATCGCCAGATGGGTGCCGGCGTCGGTGTCGGTCAACGTGTAGGCGCCGTCGGCACCAGCCTTCTCGGCGCTGCCGGCCGGGGGCTGGTGGGTGAAGTTGATGTGGTGACCCTCGTCGAAGGTCATCTTCTCGGTGAAGCTGGGCGAGATCTCGTTGCCCAGCACCTGGATGTTGCCCAGGTGCCAGACCCACAGATCGCCGTCCGCATCGATGCGCTCGAGGAACGGCGTCAGCCGCGCGATCGCATCAGGATCGATGAGGATGTCCCAGATGGCCGATCGGTCGGCGGCCAGCACCGCCTCGGACTCACGGGCGGAGGTGAACCAGGTCATGGGTTGACGCCTTTCGTTCGGTCGTGTGTGCGTACGTGGTCCGAGCGGTGTGTCGTGGCTCAGGTGGTCGACGACGCGTGGTGCCGACGCGGTGACCGGATCGGTTCCCAGGGA
>JBBSRN010000120.1:0-7673 GCA_038242985.1 Propionibacteriales bacterium
AAGCCGGGTCTGTTCGGCGCGCCTGCCAACGACGTGCTGTCCTTCGACCGCTACGTCGAGGTGTTCAACCCGACATTCTTCGACACCTTCCTCGCCACGCTCTGGGTCGGTGTCGCCGGCACCGCGATCTGCCTGGTGGTCGGGATGCCGATCGCCTACTGGATGGCCGTGAATGCGGCACCGCAACGGCGCGGACTGCTGCTCGCCCTGGTGCTGATCCCGTTCTGGACCAATTTCTTGGTACGCACCATCGGTTGGCAGGTCATCCTCGCGCCGCAGGGATGGGTGTCGTCGTTGATGCAGTCGATGGGTCTGGACCAGCTCGACGTGCTGTACACCCGGCAGGCGGTGCTGATCGGAGTCGTCTACAACTACCTGCCGCTGATGATCCTGCCGCTGTTCGTGGCGCTGGACCGCGTCGGTGGCCCGTTGCGCGAGGCGAGCAAGGACCTGGGCGCCAACCGCTGGCGGACGTTCGTGCGCATCACGCTCCCGCTCGCGCGGCCCGGCATCATCGTCGGGATGCTGCTGGTCTACATCCCCCTGATGGGCGACTACATCACTGCCACCGTGCTCGGCGGCGCGAAGGGCAACATGGTCGGTCAGCTCGTGGCAAGCCAGTTCCAGACGGCGCAGAACTGGGCGCTTGGCTCGGCGATGGCCGTCGTCCTGATCCTCATCATCCTGGCGTCGATCGTGATCATGGGCTTCGCCTTGTGGCTGCTGTCCCTGCCGTTCTCGGGTCGCAACCGCGTCGTGCTGGAGGAGAGCCGATGACCGCGACCACCACGACCGTGCGCGCCCAGAAGCGCCGCGGCAAGACCGACATCGCCCTGCGGGTGTGGTCGATCGTCGTGTTCGTGTTCCTGTTCGCGCCCATCGCCGTGATCGTCGTCTACTCGTTCAACAACGGGCGCCTGCTGATCTCCTTCGACCAGTTCGGGTTCGACGGGTACACCGCACTGTTCCGCAAGCCGGTGATCCGCGACGCGGTCATGGTGTCCATCCGCACCGGCGTGCTCGCCGCGCTGCTGGCCACGGTGCTCGGCACGCTGGCCGGCATCGCGCTCGCGCGCCGTCCTGGTCAGTGGACGGTGTGGTTCATCGGGCTGCTGCTGGTCGTCTCGGTCACTCCCGAGATCGTGGACGCGGTGTCGCTGCTGCCGTGGCTGGTCCTGCTCGGTCAGGACCTCGGGCTCTCGATCTTCAACGGCGGCACCGTCCGACTCGTGATCGGTCACTCGTTGTTCTCGACGGCGATCGTGTCCTACATCGTGCGGGCCCGACTGGTCGGTCTCGACGAGCACCTGGAGGAGGCCTCGTCGGACTTGTACGCCACTTCGTTCACGACCTTTCGTCGCGTGACGCTGCCGCTCGCGATCCCGGCCGTGCTGGCCGGCGGACTGCTCTCGTTCACCCTCAGCCTGGACAACACGATCGTGTCGTCGTTCGTGCAGGTGTCGGGCTCGACCCCGTGGCCGGTGTACGTCCTCAGCGCGCTGCGCAGCGGCCTTCGACCCGAGATCGCGGCGGTGTCCACGATCATGCTCGCCCTGACGCTGCTGGCACTGGGCCTCGTCGCCGTGGTGCTCAGGCGCGCTGGAGACTCCGCGACCGACATCGCCCGCACGATGGGCGGCGGCTGATCCGCCATGCGCTCGAATCGCCGAAAGGATGCTCCATGACCCATGCCGACCTCGTCTTCCACGGCGGGCCCGTGTTCACCTCCACCACGCAGCGCACCCGAGCCACGGCCGTCGCAGTGGCCGGTGGACGCATCCTGGCGGTGGGCCACGACGAGGTGCGCACCCTGATCGGAGCGAAGACCGAGCGCGTCGACCTGGCCGGCCGGATGCTGGTCCCGGGATTCCAGGATGCGCACGTTCACCCTGTCTGGGGCGGACTGGACCTCATGCGGTGCGATCTGTCCGAGCTCAGCACCTCGGACGCCTATCTCACGCGCATCGCGGAGTACGCGGCGCGATCGGACGCCGACTGGGTCCTCGGGGGTGGCTGGTCGATGTCTGCGTTTCCGGGCGGGACCCCGACGGCAGCGGCGCTGGACGTCGTCGTGCCCGACCGCCCGGCATTCCTGCCGAACCGCGACGGCCACGGTGCCTGGGTGAACTCCGCGGCGCTTCGCCTCGCCGGCATCGACCGGCACACGCCCGACCCGGCCGACGGTCGCATCGAGCGTGATGGCGACGGACATCCGACCGGCACGCTGCACGAGGGCGCGATGGGCCTCGTCAACGCACTGTTCGGCCAGTCCACCGTGGAGGAGCTGACCGAAGCGCTGCTGCTCGGGCAGAAGTACCTGCACTCGTTCGGGGTGACCGCTTGGCAGGACGCGATCCTCGGCGACTATGGCGACGCCGGCAATCCCGCTCCGGCGTACCTCGCGGCCGCGGCTTCTGGGCGTCTCACTGCTCGCGTCGTCGGTGCGCTGTGGTGGGACCGCACGCGCGGCCTGGATCAGATCGACGAGCTGGTCGCGCAACGCGACGAGCTCCATGGCGGTCGCTTCGCGGCGACGAGCATCAAGATCATGCAGGACGGCGTCGCCGAGAACTTCACCGCCTCGATGATCGAGCCGTACTGCGACGGTCACGGCCACCGGACGGACAACTCGGGCATCTCGTTCGTGCCGCCGGAGATCCTCAACGAGGCCGCGCCGAGGCTCGACGCCCTCGGGTTCCAGCTGCACTTTCACGCGATCGGCGACCGCGCGGTGCGCGAGTGCCTCGACGCGGTCGAGCACGCGATCGCGCGCAACGGACGCGGTGACAACCGCCACCACATCGCGCACATCCAGGTCGTGCACCCCGAGGACGTGCCGCGCTTCCGCGAGCTCGGGGTCGTCGCCAACATGCAGTCGCTGTGGGCGGCGCTCGAGCCGCAGATGGTCGATCTCACGCTGCCGTTCCTCGGTCCGGAGCGCAGCGCGTGGCAGTACCCGTTCGGCGACCTGCGCGATGCCGGAGCCGTCCTCGCAGCCGGCAGCGACTGGTCGGTGTCGACGCCCGACCCGCTGGCGGCGATCCATGTCGCGGTCAACCGCATGGCGGCTCCCGGCCACGAGGAGGGCGACTACGGACCGTTCCTCCCCGAGCAGCGCATCGACCTCGCGACGTCGTTGGCGGCCTACACGTCGGGCTCGGCGTACGTGAACCACCTCGATCGGGTGACCGGAACCGTCGAGGTCGGCAAGTATGCCGACCTGGTGGTGCTGGATCGTGACCCGTTCGCCGGCCCGGTCGACCAGATCGGCGCGACGACGGTGGAGCAGACGTTCGTCGAGGGTGAGCGGGTGTACGCAGCCTCCGGTACGTGAGGGACCCGCAGCCCGAGGGTTAGCATCGGCATCATCGCCGGACCGAGGAGAAGCATGTCGATCACGGACTTCGAGCGCTACCCACTGACCTTCGGTCCCAGCCCGGTTCATCGCCTCGACCGCCTCACCGACCATCTCGGTGGGGCGCAGATCTGGGCCAAGCGCGAGGACTGCAACTCCGGCCTCGCGTTCGGTGGCAACAAGACCCGCAAGCTGGAGTACATCGTGCCCGACGTGCTGGCCTCCGGCGCCGACACGCTGGTGTCGATCGGTGGCTACCAGTCCAACCACACCCGGCAGGTCGCGGCGGTCGGCGCGAAGCTCGGGCTGAAGGTGCGCCTCGTGCAGGAGCGCTGGGTGGACTGGGACGACCCCGGCAACGACAAGGTCGGCAACATCTTGCTGTCGCGGATCATGGGCGCCGACACCCGGCTGGAGCCGACCGGCTTCGACATCGGGATCCGGCAGTCCTGGCAGGATGCCCTCGATGAGGTGGAGGCCGCCGGCGGCAAGCCCTACCCGATCCCGGCGGGTGCCTCGGAGCACCGGCTCGGTGGCCTCGGCTTCGCCAACTGGGCCTATGAAGTGGTCGAGCAGGAGAAGGATCTCGGCGTCTTCTTCGACACCATCGTCGTGTGCACCGTCACCGGCTCGACGCACGCAGGCATGATCGCGGGCTTCGCCGCCCTGGCGGACGCCGGTGGCCGCCCGCGACGTGTGCTCGGCATCGACGCGTCGGCCACGATCAACAAGACCCGCGACCAGGTCGCCCGGATCGCGCGCCACACCGCCGGGCTCATCGGCGTGCAACGAGACCTGCGCGACGACGAGATCACCGTGCTGGAGGGCTGGGCCGGCGACCTGTACGGGATCCCGGTCCAGTCCACGATCGACGCGATCCGCCTCAGCGGCTCGCTCGAGGCGATGATCATCGACCCCGTCTACGAGGGCAAGTCGATGGCCGGGCTGGTCGACCTGGTGACGAACGGCGAGATCGGCAAGGACTCCCACGTGCTGTACGCGCACCTCGGTGGCCAGCCCGCCCTCAACGCGTACAGCGGGATCTTCGAGAACTGAGTGAGCCGGCCCACGTCTGTGTCGGATGGCGTGAAGTGCCGACCGCGACCGATGCTGCTACATGGTGATGATCCGACGCAGCTGGCCTTCCCGGACCCTTGTCACCCCACGATGATGCGCTCTTCGGGCAGCGAGTAGCGCCGGCGCCGGTGCGACAGCGCCAGCGCCGCTCCCACCGTCACGATGCCCACGCGTCCGATGAACATCAAGATGATCAGGACCAGCTGGCCGTCCGGCGGCAGATCAGGGGTGATGCCGGTGGACAGCCCGACGGTCGCGAATGCCGAGATGGACTCGAACAGCAGCGGCTCGAAGGTGAAGTCGGTGGCAATCAGCATGGCCATGGTCCCGGCCAGCACGGCGGCGACCGCCAGCAGCGCGACCGTCAGGGCCTGGCGCTGCAGCGCCGACGGCATGGTGCGCCCGGCCACGCTGACCGTCTGCTCGCCGCGCAGCTCGCTCCAGATCACCACGGCGAGCAGCACGAAGGTGCCGACCTTGACCCCACCTGCGGTGCCGGCGCTGCCACCGCCGATGAACATCAAGATGTTCGTGAGCATCAGACTCTCAGGATTGACGGACGCGTAGTCCACGGAGTTGAACCCGGCTGTGCGCGGCATGACCCCGCCGGTGATCGACGCGACGGCCTTGCCGCCGATGCTCAGATTCCCGATGGTGTCCGGGTTGCTCCACTCCGCGAGCGCGAATCCACCGATCCCGATGATCAGCAGGACGATCGTGCCGTACACGGTGACGCGGGAGTGCACGCTCCAGCGTCGTCTGGAGGTGCGGATGATCTCGGCGACGATCGGGAAGCCGAGACCGCCAACGATGACGGCGGCGCACAGGGGGAGCATCACCCAGGGGTCGCCCACGAAGCCGACGAGGCTGTCGGAGTACAGGGAGAACCCGGCATTGTTGAATGCGGAGATGGCATGGAACGCGGCGTGCCACGCAGCAGTCGGCAGGTCGTCGTCGTACACCAGGCGGAAACGAGGCAGGATCACCGCGGCGATGACGACCTCGCAGGTCACCACGATGACAGCGAGCCGGCGTACGACCGCCCGCACGTCGCCCAGGTCGACGGCGTGGGTCTCGGTCTGCGCGATCAGACCGTTGCGCACTCCCAGGTTCCGCCCGACCACCAGCAACAGCACCGTCGCCAACGTCATGATGCCGAAGCCACCCACCTGGATCAGGGCCAGGATGATGGCCTGACCGGTGGGGCTCCAGAAGGTGGACGTGTCGACCGTCGCCAAGCCCGTCACGCACACCGCCGAGACCGAGGTGAACAGGGCAGGTAGCAGTCCACCACTTCCTCGCCCTGTCGAAGAGACCGGGAGCGCGAGCAGCGCCGTGCCGATCGTGATGGTGACGAGGAACGCCAAGGGCACGACGCGCACCGGGGTCAGCCACTTGCTGTGCACGTGGATCGGCCTTTCGTCTCGCCGCACGACACCGCACAGCTCCGAGGAGAGCGTATGCCTGGGATTCAGCTCGCGAGAGATCAGAGCTGTTTGCTCATCTGGAGCATCGTGACCTCGAAGCCCATCTGCTCATAGAGTGCACGCGCGCCAGAGTTGAACCCGAAGACTGACAGGCCGACCTTGACCACACCACGCTCGCGACACTCATCCTCGGCGGCAGCCATGATCGCCCGCCCGTAGCCCTGACGCCGTCGTTCTGCGGTGACCAGGAAGTCGTATCCGAATGCATGCAGGCCGTCAGACTTCTCGGTGAAGGCGAGCCACAGCATTCCCACCTGCTCGTCACCGTCCAAGGCCGTTCAGAACATCTGGTCAGTCGTGTCGAGCCCCTCGGGCAGAATCTGATCGAAATCTGCCGTCGCCTTCTCGCGAGACTCGGGCTCAGGCATCATTCCGGCCTGCGCGATGTTGTCGGCGTAGGCATGCTCGGCGACGTCTCGATAGGCGCGAAACTGCTCCGGAGACATGGGGACCAAGCGCACGGAGAGACTCATCGCCCAGACGATACGGGGAGTGCCAACGCCGCGAGCAGGGGTCGTGTCCATAGAGTGCTTGCGTGATTCGCAGACGTGGCACGGTGGTGACCTTGGGGGGTGGCGGGTTCTCGATGCCCGATGTGGCAGGCGACCGCGGCCCCTTGCTGGACGACTTCGTGCTCACCCTGTCTGGAGCGTCTCACCCGCGGGTGTGTTTCGTCGGGACAGCAAGTGGCGATGCTGCGAGCTATGCCGAGCAGTTCCACGCGGCGTTTCGCGGTCGGGCGGACACCACCGTGCTTGCCCTGTTCACGACCGAGTCTGAGGCAGCGATCCCGCTCGATCAGCTCGACCAGGTCCTCGAGCACGATGTCGTCTACGTCGGTGGGGGATCCACGGCGAACCTGCTCGCGGTGTGGCGGCTGCACGGGCTCGACACCGTTCTTGAGAACGCGGCCGCGCGGGGAACGGTCTTGGCGGGCGTCTCGGCGGGCATGAACTGCTGGTTCGAGGGCTCGTCCACGGACTCGTTCGGTCCTCTTGCCCCGCTGGCCGACGGGCTGGGATTTCTTCCTGGCTCGGCCTGTCCGCACTACGTGGGTGAGGCAGACCGCCGCGCGGCCTATCTGGGGATGGTTGCTTCCGGTGAGCTCGCCGACGGGTACGCCGTTGATGACGGTGTTGCCCTGCTGTGGCGGGACGGCGAACTGGTCGAGGCGGTGAGCGAGCGACCTGATGGGCAGGCCTTCCGCGTCGCGAGGAATGGCAGGACCGCAGTCGAGACCCCGCTGGCCGTACGTTTCCTCGGGTGACCGGCGGTCGGGCCTCGCTGTCGGCAGGTCAGTCGGACTCCGCCGGCGCGAGGAGCTCGACCCGGTTCCCGTGGCCGTCGGCGGTATGGCATCGCTCGTTGCCCGGGAAGTTGTGTCGCTGGGTCCAGTCGACGTCGAATCCGAGACCGCTCAAGCGCTGGGCAACGGCCTCGAGCTCGGAGACATCCGCGAACTGAAGAGCCGGGTGTGCCTTGAGCGCTGGAGCAAACGGATCCTCCACCCCGACGTGGATCTCCGCGCTCACCGCCCCGCCTTCGTCGAAGTCCCGGAACCACGCCCCGCCCTTGGGCTTCAGATCTTCCGGCTTCTCCACCTCGGTCAGTCCAAGACCGTCACGGTAGAACCGTCGTGCCGTGTCCTCCGATCCCGGAGCGCACGCAACCTGGACATGGTGCAGCTTCATCGCATCTCCCTGGATCGTTCTGGACGATTCATCGACCGTACCCATCGCAACACCCCGTTTCGT
>JBBSRN010000121.1:0-7573 GCA_038242985.1 Propionibacteriales bacterium
CCGAGGTGCTCGTCGGCTCGGGTTCGCGCGGTTGCGGATCGCCTGAGCAGGCGGACAGGACCAATGCCATGGCGATGAAGAATCCCCCGAACTTCATGGGTAGGAAACTACCGCGATTGCGCCAGCCTGTCGATGATCGTGGCCAACACGGTGTGGACAAGAGCCTCAGGGCCGTAGCGGGCGGCCGTCCGCATCCGTGGGGTCACCGGCCAGGATGACGATCCCATCGATGAAGGGCCAGATCGAGCCGATGCCGCACGTCAGGATCGTGATCACGAGCTGGCCGACACCGAGCGCGACGTGGCCCGCATACATCCGGCCGATGCCGAGCGGGATCAAGAGCTGCAGCAGGCCTGCCACCAGCTTCTGCTTGTCCGAGTAGGGCAGACCGGTCTTCGGGTCGTACCCGAACGGCGCCTGGGGATTCGGTCCGTAGGCGCCGGGGACTCCGTATCCGTACTGCGGCTGACCGTACTGAGCCTGACCGTACTGAGCCTGGCCATACGACGGTTGCCCGTAAGGCGCCTGGCCATACGGCGGCTGGCCGTAGCCGGGCTGCTGACCGTACGGAGGCGGCGGGTTGCCGTCATCGCGAGGCGTCTCGTCCGGCCCAGGCGTCTCAGTCATGCGGTCAGCCTAGGCCCGGCTCAGAGCCCGGCCCCGGTGGTGGACCGCCCGTCGTCGATCCCGGCATAGCGGTCAGCGGCCTTGGAGGGCTTCGCAGGATTGAGGGGCCACCGCTCCTCGAGAACGACGGCAAGAGCCGACGCCGTGAACACCGTCGACACGATGCCGACGCCCAGTCCGATCAGCAGCGCGATCGCAAAGTCCTTCAGCGAGTCGCCACCCAGGACCGCCAGGGCAGCCAGGATGAACATGGCGCCGAGGCCGGTGTTCACCGTGCGGGGGATCGTCTGCAGGATCGCCTCGTTCACGACCTCGCGCAGCGGACGCTTCCGATTGATTCCGGTGTGCTCGCGGATCCGGTCGAACACCACGATCGTGTCATTGACCGCGAGACCGATGATCGACAGGACGGCCGCGAGGAACACGCCGTCGATCGGCTTGCCCCACCACGCGAAGGTGCCGACCACCGTCAACACCACCGACGACATCGACAGCACCGCCGACAGCGCGAAGGTCCACCGGAATCGCCACGCGAGATAGGCCATCTGGGCGGCGATCGCGATGGCGAAGGCGATCAGGGCCTTGTTCCGCAGCTCCTTGCCGAGGCTCGGGCCGATCAGCTCGTCGCGCTCCTTCGAGACGTCACCGGCGACGCTGGACAGAGCCTTCTCGATGGCGAAGGCTTCGTCGTTGGTGACCTCGTCGACTCGCACGGTGATGTTCTCGGCCTGGTCATCGCCGGACGATGCCTGGACCACCGCACGCGGGAATCCCGCATCGCCGATGGCCTCGCGCGCGGCTTCGGGGTCGACGGTCTCCGACGTCGAGTACTCCAGCAGCCGCCCCCCGGTGAACTCCACACCGAGATCCAGGCCGCGCAGCACGATGCCGCCGATCGACACGACGGCCACCACGAGCGTGGCGGCGATCCAGGTGCCGCTGCGGCTCATCAGGTCGGGACCGTGCTCGTCGAGCCAGCGCCGGACGCGACCGGTGCCCGCCAGACCGCTGATTCCGGGGTGCTTGCTCACGAACGACCGTTTCACGGCCCACTCGCTGAACACCCGCGCCACGATGAGCGCGGAGATCATCGACGCCACGACGCCGATCGAGAGGGTCACGCCGAATCCCTTGACCGGACCGGAGGCGAAGAAGAACAGCAGCGCGGCGGCCAGCAGCGTCGTGACGTTGGAGTCGAGGATGGCGGTCCAGGCCTTGGAGAAACCGGTCTCGAGTGCCGCGGGCAGCCCCATGGAATCCCGGGCGGCATACTCCTCCCGCGCTCGTTCGAACACCAGCACGTTCGCGTCGATCGCGAGCCCGATCGCGAGCACGAATCCGGCCAGTCCGGGCAGCGTCAAGGTGGCCCCGAGCCACACGAGGAGTCCGTAGGCGATCAGTGCGTACGCGGCGAGCGCGAAGGTGGCCATGAGCCCGACCAACCGGTACACGAACATGATGAAGAGTCCGGTCAGGATGATGCCGATGATGGCGGCCTCGATCGACGCGTCGATGGCCGACGCGCCGAGCGTCGGTCCGACCGTCCGCTGCTCGATGGTCTCCACCGGCACCGGAAGGGCGCCGCCCTTGATCAGGACCGACAGGTCCTCGGCCTCCGCCTGGGTGAAGTCGCCGGTGATCGAGGTCTGGTTGCCGCCGCCGGAGCGGCACAGCTCGGGCACGACGCCGGGGGAGGAGATCACCTTGTCGTCGAGCACGATCGCGACCCGGTTGCCGGCGTTCTGGTTCGTGCAGGCACTGTTGACGAGCTCGCCCCATCCACCGGAACCCTGACCGTTGAACTTGACGTTCACGTTCCACTGGCCGAGGGACTGCTGATCGGTGGTGGCCGATGCGTCGGAGACGCCGTTGCCGTCCAGCAGCGCAGGACCGAGCAGCAGGGGTTGACCGGTCTCATCGGGAAGCAGCTTCTCGCCGTCGCCCGGCTTGGTCTGCGCGTCGCCGGCGGACAGCACCTCGTGGAACGACAGCTGCGCGGTCTGACCGATGACCTTGGCCGCCTCGCGCGGATCCTGCAGGCCCGGGAGCTCGATGATGATGCGCCGCTCGCCGGATCGCGCGATGGTCGGCTCCGCGACGCCCAGCGCGTCGACTCGACCACGCAGCACGTCGCGAGCACGGTCGGTGGACTCGGCGTCAGCCTTGACGCGATCGGAGTCCTGGGTCTCAAGGACGATCTGGGTGCCGCCGCGCAGGTCGAGTCCCAGCTGGGCCTTGCTGGTCAGGGCGAGGAGCAGGGCGATGGCGATCGCACCGAAGGCGGCCACGGCGCGCCACAGAGTTGCACGGGACATGTTGGTCTTCCAGAACAGGTGACCGCTGCAGGCGGTCGGGGGTTGGACGGGAGCGGGCTGTTCAGGCAGCCGGCGGTCCGCGTCCGTGCGGCGTCACGTCCGCAGTGTCGACGTCCTGCTCGGGGGTGTCGGTGACCGAGGCGGAGAGCCCAGTGTCATGGAACGACACCTCGGTGACCGGGGTGGACGCGAGATCCGGGTGCAGCACGCTGGTGGGCAGTGCGCTGACGTGTCCCAGCCCGACCGGGCGTGCGGTGGACGGGACGACGGCCGATGCCACGGCCGACGTGGCGCGGGTGCTCGATGCCGGGCTCCACGAACCCACGTGCGCCCAGGACACGGTTGCGGCCAGCAGCAGCGCCACGACGGCGAAGGCGACCGGCCAGCGTCGGTGTCGTCGAAGGGGCGCGGGCATGGCGCTCAGTGTAGGAGACGCCGCACGTCCAGCCTGCAGTGCGAACGCGCGCCTTCGGCGAATCGCCCTCAGAACGTCCACGGGAGCCGAACTCGGCATGGTTCGTAGGCTGGCTGCATGACTGCTCACCGCACCGTGGGACCACTGACCCTTCCGACCGTCGGCATCGGCTGCAACGCCTTCGGCTCACGGATCGACGCCGAGCGGGTGATGTCGGTGGTCGACGCCGCGATCGAGAACGGGGTCGCCTTCTTCGACACCGCAGATGCCTACGGAGCCGGCCAGAGCGAAGAGCTGCTGGGGCGGGCCATCCGCGGGCGGCGTGACGACGTGGTGGTCGCCACCAAGTTCGGCATGGACATGCAGGGCGTCAACGGCGACGACCACGGGCGGCGTGGATCGGCCGACTACGTCCGGACCGCGGCCGAGGCGAGCCTGCGCCGTCTGGGCGTCGACCACATCGACCTCTACCAGCTGCACACCCCCGATCCCGCCACGCCGATCGCGGAGACACTCGGTGCCCTCGACGAGCTGGTGCAGGCAGGCAAGGTACGCGCCATCGGCTGCTCGAACCTGCAGGCGTGGCAGGTGATCGACGCGGACTGGACCGCGCGGGCCGCCGGGGGAGCGCCGTTCCTGACGGCCCAGAACGAGTACTCGCTCTACAACCGAACCGCCGAGGTCGAGCTGACGCCTGCCTGCGTCGACCGCGGGATCGGCATCCTGCCCTACTTCCCGCTGGCCTACGGCCTGCTCACCGGCAAGTACCTCCGCGGGCAGGTGGCACCATCCGGCAGCCGTCTGGAGGCGCAGGCCGAACGACTCGCAGCCGCGGACTGGGACCGGGTCGAGGAGCTCGAGTCGTTCGCCGCTCGGGCCGGGGTCTCGATCCTGGACGTCGCCATCGGCGGACTGGCCGCGCAGCCGGCGGTGGTCAGCGTGATCGCCGGGGTGACGAGCGCAGAGCAGGTGGCGTCCAACGCTGCGGCCGGGTCATGGCGTCCGACGCCTGCCGAGCTCGACGAGCTGGCGGCGATCGGCCGCCCGACGATGTCGTACACGACCTACGCGCCGGAGGCGTGAGCGGCCCAACCCCCTGGAAATCAGGCCGCACACCGTGTCAGGATACCCGGGAATGAAATGCTGTCACATCACGACCAGCCCATCGAGACTGTTTCGTGAAGACTGTTGCGCCGGACCGGGAGCACCTCACGGTGCGTGGCCGCTCGAAGCGGCTGATGTTGGGACCCGGGGCTGCCGCGGCCCGGCGCTCGACCAGCGTAGCCCGGGGGTGGGCGGACTCAAGCGAGATGAGCACCAGGGATCAGTGCAGTCCCACGGTGCGTTCCATCTCGGCTGCGCGACGCAGCGTGATGGCGGTGTCGACGAGGCGGACCGCAGAATCGGACTCCGCTGCATCGAGCTGGGACCGACCGATCCCGACGATGTGTGCGAACGAGGCGGCCCGGTCGAGGGCCACGTCGAACGCCGTGCCGACGATGCCACGCACCACCGTGTCGACCAGCGTGATGACCTCCTCGGGCCCCGGTGGATCGACGACCCCGGCGAGCACCTCGTGGAAGGGCGCGAACGGCTTGCCCGCGGCGTACTCGCGGGCCGCGGTGTGCGGGTTGCGGTGCACCCAGGTGCGCAGGGCGTACAGGCGCCACAAGGATCCCGCGAGCGTGTCGGCGGGAGCATGCGACCACAGCTGGGCGATGGTCGAGAGGCCCTCGGTGTCGGCCAGGTGCAGCACCCGGTCGACCAGGTGCTGGTCCTCGCTGTCCCGCGGACCGCGCACCAGCAAGGTGGCGATGCGATGACCGGCCGCAGCGACCTCGGCCGGGTCCTCGCGATCGTGCTGGGCCTCGAAGTGCCGGCGGCCCGGCAGCTGCGGCTTGTGGAAGTCCCTCATGCGACTGCCCGGTCGACGGCTGCGAGGTAGGCGTCGGACCGGCTGTCCCCACAGGGGCGGGTGACCCTGGTGCCGGGCGCGTACTCGAAGATCATCCGGTTCATGGCGTACGCGACCGTGAGGCGACGTTCGACGTCGTTGACGACGACAGATCCGCCCAGGCCGCCCCAGTAGCACCGGCGTCCCGGGGCGACCGAGGGCATGGTTCGCGGTTCCGGCAGCGCCCAACCGAGGCCGAAGGTGGCCGGCACGCCGAGCACGAGGTCGACTCCGGACACCTGAGGCGCGAGGATGCGGTCGATCGTCTCGGGGGAGAGCAGCCGCACGCCGTCGAGCTGGCCGCCATGGGAGAGCAACGACTGGACGCGCGCGATCGATCGCGCATTGCCGTGCCCGTTGGCCGCGGGGATCTCCGCACGCCGCCAACGCTCGCTGTTGGCCTCCTTGGCGGACAGGAACGGGCCGGTCATGGTGCGCAGGGCGACGCTGTCGGAGGCCATCGCCGCGGGATCCAGGTCGAGCAACCGGGGTGGGCTGACCGGCGAGACGCGGTGGTCGTGCTCGGGACCGAGCCCGATGTGGAAGTCCGCGCCGAGGGGCTCGGCGATCTCGCGGGCGAACCAGGTGCCGATCGTGTCTCCGGTGACGCGCCGCACGACCTCACCGACGAGGTGTCCCTGGTTCAACAGGTGGTACCCCGACGCCGTGCCCGGCTCCCACCACGGCTCCTGCGCGGCCAGCATGGACGTGGACTTGTCCCAGTCGAACAGGTCGTCGACGGTGACCGGCTGGTCCCATCCGGACACGCCGGAGGTGTGGCTCAGCAGCTGCGCCACCGTGACGTGCTGCTTGCCTGCCTGGCCGAACTCTGGCCAGTACCGGGCCACCGGCGCATCGACGTCCAGCTCGCCGCGCTCGTGCAGCACCATCACAGCCAGGTTCGCCATCACCTTGGTGATCGACCACACCGGCACCAGGGTGTCGCGCTGCCACGGATCGTTACCGTCGAGGTCCGCAGAACCGTCCCAGACGTCGACCACGACCTCACCGTCGTGGACGACGCAGAGCGATGCGCCACGATCGGCACCGTCGGTCACCGACTGGTGCAACAGATCGCCCAGCTCGCTGAAGCGGGACGTGCACGTGCCGGAGACCGTCATGGCGTCAACGGTAACGCCGCACTGGGCGACCGCACGCCTGCGTCAGGCCGTGGTGACGGGTGTCTTCGGCGCGCGGTGAAGGATGGCGGCGGAGCCGCGCAGGTACAGGGGCCGGGGGACAGGTCAGGAAGCTGGCGAGCACCGGCTGGGCCCAGAGCGCTGTGTGCCTGGCCTGACCAGCGTCAGTCGTTCAGCGCCGCGGCGAGGGGTGCTGCAACGAGTCCCACCTGCCACCGGCGGGCGCCCATCTCCTCCAGCGCATCGACCACCGATCCCTCGGTGATCGGTGCGTCGACCGCCGAGCGCGGCGGCTCCCACGCCAGATTGCGCACGAACTGCGGAGTGATGAGATTCTCGGCCGGCAGGTCGTGCGCCTCGCTCAGCTCGACGACCACCGAACGGCAGGCGGCGAGCCGTGTGGCGGCGGGCGGATTCTTCTCGGCCCAGGCGCGCGGCGGTGGTGGGCCGTCGGAGCGCAGTCCCGTCGTCGGCAGCTCGGAGTCCGGCAGTGCCAGCGCATGCTGGAGTGCGTCGAACCACTCGTCGAGGAATCGGCGCGGCCCACGACCACGCATGCCGCGCATCTGCTTGAGGTCGTTGAGGGTCCGGGGAGCGGCCATGGCGATCTCCAGCAGTGCGGCGTCGGGCAGGATCCGACCCGACGTGGTGTCGCGGGCCTCGGCGATCCGGTCGCGCGCCTGCCACAGCTCGCGGACGAGGGCCAACGTCCGGCGCCCCCGGGCCTTGTGCATCCCCGACGTCCGGCGCCACGGATCGATCCGCTCCGGTGGTCCGGTGAACGACAGCAGGGCCTCGAACTCCTCGGCGGCCCATTCCCTCTTGCCCGCGGCGGTCAGCTCGGCGTCGATGAGGTTGCGCAGCTCGATCAGCACCTCGACGTCCAGATCGGCATAGACCAGCCACGGTTCGGGCAACGGTCGGGTGGACCAGTCGGCCGCCGAGAACTCCTTGGCCAGGCTCAGGCCCAGGTAGTGCTCGACCAGGGCGGCGAGCCCCACGCGCGGCAGGTTCAGCAGCCGGCCTGCGAGCTCGGTGTCGAACAGCGATGACGGCCGCAACCCGATCTCGGCCAGGCACGGCAGGTCCTGGCTGGCCGCGTGCAGGATCCACTCGGCATCGC
>JBBSRN010000122.1:0-7490 GCA_038242985.1 Propionibacteriales bacterium
ATCATCCTCGGCCTCTTCGCCTTCGGGAAGCTGTTCACCTCCACTCCGGACCAGACGGTGTCGACCGTGGACTACCAGCAGGTGCTGAAGCAGGCGCAGGCTGGCACCGATCTGTCGCTGCTGGCTCCGGCGACCCTGCCGTCGGGGTGGCGCGCGACGTCAGCCCGGTTCGAGCCGGGCGCCGACATGTCTGGCGGCAGCTGGCATCTTGGAGTGTTGACCGCCGACGAGGAGTACGTCGGCGTCGAGCAGACCCCGGTCTCGACCAAGCAGGCGGTCGATCGGTGGGGCGCGGGGAGCAAGGCGTCCGGATCGGCGGAGGTGGCCGGGCAGGTGTGGTCGGTCCGTACGGGCCCCGGGGATCGCCTCGTCTACGTCAAGCGCGAGGGCGACCGCACCACGTTGGTCAACGGCACGATCGGTCAGGCCGGGATCGAGCGCTACATCTCGTCGTTGTCGACGTCCGGCTGAGCCTCGCCGCTGGCCGCGGCGAGCCTGGCGCGGGCGCCGTCGAGCCAGCGCTGACAGATGCCGGCGAGCTCCTCGCCGCGTTCCCAGAGCGCGAGCGAGTCCTCGAGGGTGCTGCCGCCGGTCTCGAGCCGCTGCACGACGGAGATCAGCTCGTCGCGGGCCTGTTCGTAGGTGAGGGACTGTGGATCAGACGTCATGGGGTGCCTTGTCATTGAGTGCCTGGTCGATCGAGAGGGTACGGACGGTGACGGTGGCGTCGACGATGCGCACGGTGAGCTCGCCTTCAGCGGTCAGCTGCGCGGCACGGGTCACGACGGTGCCGTCCGGCAGCTGGGCCACGGCGTAGCCGCGCTCGAGCGTGGCCAGGGGTGACAGGCCGCGCACCCGGGCGAGGTGGTGGCCGACCTCGTCGCCGGCGCGGTCGAGCCGGTTCAGCACCGAGCGTCGGGCCCGCCCACGCTGGTCGGCCAGGACCTGCTCGGCGGTGTCGACCATCGACGTGGGGGTCGCCAGGACGGGGCGAGATCGCGCGGCGAGCAGCCCCCGCTCCTCGCGGTCGATCAGGCCGAGGACGGCCAACCGGCCGCGTTCGCGCACGGCCGTCAGGGCGGCCAGCTCCTCGCCCACGTCGGGCACGACGTGCTTGGCCGCGTCGGTCGGGGTGGAGGCCCGGTGGTCGGCCACGAGATCGAGGATCGGGATGTCGGGCTCGTGGCCGATCGCGCTGACCACCGGCGTGGTCGCCGCGAACACGGCACGGACCAGGCCCTCGTCGGAGAACGGCAGCAGGTCCTGCATCGAGCCACCGCCGCGGGCGATGATGATCAGGTCGACGGTGGGATCGGCGTCGAGCTGGGCCAGCGCGGTCATGATGCCGCGCGCAGAGCCCTCGCCCTGCATCAGCGCGTGCTGGACCACGAAGCGGACGTCGGGCCAGCGCCGGCGGGCGTTCTCCAGCACGTCCCGCTCGGCTGCGGAGTCACGGCCGGTGATCAGCCCGATGCCGCGCGGCAGCAGCGGCAGTGCCCGCTTGTGGTGCGGGGCGAACAGGCCCTCGGCGGCGAGCAGCTGGCGCCGACGCTCCAGCTGGGCCAGCAGCTCACCCTCGCCCTGCAGACGGATCTCGCGGAGCTCGAGGCTGAGTGCTCCGCGCGGGGCGTAGAACGTCGGGCGCGCCTGGACGACGACGCGGGCGCCCTCGGTGATGGGTGCCGGTGAGGCGTCGAGGATGCTCAGGTGGCAGGTCGCGTCGATCGAGAGGGAGGCGCGCAGATCGCGCAAGGTCAGGAAGCAGACGCCCTGACGACGGGTGAGCTGGGCGATCTCGGCCTCGACCCACACCGCGCCGAGGCGGTCGATCCAGCTGCCGAGCAGGGTGGAGATCTGGCGCAGCGGGGCAGGGGAGTCCGCCGACGTCTGCAGGGCCATGACGCCAGACTAGAGCGTGCCCCGAGCCCCGGTAGGATGACCGCATGGCTTCTGAGGTGTCGTTGGGCATGCCCCCGGTCGGTGGCAGCGTGCTGCTGGCCGATCCGCGCGGTTACTGCGCCGGGGTCGACCGGGCCGTCATCACGGTGGAGAAGGCGCTCGATCTGTACGGCGCGCCGGTCTACGTGCGCAAGCAGATCGTGCACAACAAGCACGTCGTGAACGATCTCGCGGCCCGGGGCGCCATCTTCGTCGAGGAGCTCGACGAGGTGCCGTTGGGCGCAACGGTGGTGTTCTCGGCCCACGGCGTCTCGCCGATGGTCCATGCCGAGGCCGCTGAGCGTGATCTGAAGACCATCGACGCCACCTGCCCGTTGGTCACGAAGGTGCATCACGAGGCCAAGCGATTCGCCAGTGAGGGCAAGCACATCCTGCTGATCGGCCACGCCGGGCACGAAGAGGTCGAGGGCACCGCGGGTGAGGCTCCCGAGAGCATCACGCTGGTGGAGCACCCCGACGACGTCGACGCCCTCGAGTTCGCGCCCGACGCCGAGCTGTCGTGGCTCTCGCAGACCACGTTGAGTGTCGATGAGACCATGGAGACGGTGCGTCGGCTGCGCGAGAAGTTCCCCCAGCTGCAGGATCCGCCCAGCGACGACATCTGCTACGCCACCCAGAACCGTCAGGTGGCGGTCAAGGAGATCGCCAAGAACGCCGATCTGGTCATCGTGGTCGGTTCGGCGAACTCCTCGAACTCCGTCCGCCTCGTCGAGGTCGCGCTGGAGGCCGGGGCCAAGGCGTCGTACCGCATCGACGACATCTCCGAGATCGACGACGCGTGGCTCGACGGTGTCGAGACCGTCGGTGTCACGTCGGGAGCCTCGGTGCCCGACAACCTGGTGCAGGACGTGCTCGCCTACCTCAGTGAACACGGCCACCCCGACGCCGATGCCGTGCGCACGGCCGACGAGAGCTTGATCTTCGCGCTGCCGCCGGAGCTGCGCCGGGACATGAAGAGTGCTGGCCTCTCCTGACACAATGACGCCGTGGATCTTGCACTGACCATCGTCATCTTGTCCGCCATCGCCATGGGGTTCAGTGCGCTGGCCGGCCGGTGGGCGCTGTCGGCACCCTTGGTGCTGATCGTCGTGGGCATCGTCATCTCCTACGTGCCGTTCGTCCCTGACGTCGAGCTGACGCCAGAGCTGGTGCTCGTCGGGCTGCTGCCGCCGCTGCTGTACTCCGCGGCGATCCGCACGTCGTTGATCGACATGCACACCAACAAGCGGCCCATCGCCTTGTTGAGCGTGGGTCTGGTGCTCTTCACCACGGTCGGGGTCGGACTGCTGGTGTGGATCATGCTCGACGTGCACCTGGCGGTCGGTTTCGCCCTCGGCGCCGTGGTGGCGCCGCCGGACGCCGTGGCCGCCACGACGATCGCGCGCCGGATCGGTCTGCCACGCCGGGTCGTCACCATTCTCGAGGGCGAGAGCCTGGTCAACGACGCCACGGCGATCGTCACGTTGCGCACCGCCATCGCCGCGATCGCCGGGACCGTCTCGATCTGGGAGGTCGGCGCCTCGTTCGTGCTGTCGGCCGCCGGCGGTGTGCTGATCGGTCTGGTGGTCGCCTTCGTGATCAGCAAGGCGCGCCAGCTCGCCGACGACGAGATCACCGACGTCGCGGTCTCGCTGATCACCCCGTGGCTGGCCTACCTGACCGCCGAGGAGGTGACGATCCCCGGAGTGGACGGACATCCGTCGGGCGTGCTCGCGGTGGTCGTGGCCGGGCTGGTCCTCGGTCACAAGTCGCCGCTCATCCAGTCGGGCACCTCGCGACTGTTCGAACGGACCAACTGGACCACGATCTCCTATGTGCTCGAGAACGCGGTGTTCCTGTTGATCGGCATGCAGATCCGCTCGATCGTCGACGGGGTCGACAACAGCGAGGTGTCGATCATGCTGATCGTCACGACCAGCGCGGCCGTGCTGTTCGCCGTGATGGCGCTGCGCCTGGTCTGGATGTTCCCCGCCACCTACCTGCCGCGGCTGATCCCGAAGGTTCGTGCGGCGGATCCGTCTCCGCCGTGGCAGGTCACGGTCATCCTCGGGTGGACCGGCATGCGCGGCGTGGTCACCCTCGCTGCCGTGTTCCTGATCCCACCGGAGACCCCGCAGCGCGAGGTCCTCGTGCTGGTGGCGTTCGTGGTGACCGTCGGCACGCTGCTACTGCAGGGCCTGACGCTGCCGTGGCTGGTGCGCAAGCTCAAGGTCCCCGGTCCGGACCGGCACGAGGACTTCCTGCAGGAGGCCTCGGTCTACGAGCGCGTCATCGGCGCCGGCCTGAAGCATCTGGAGGAGCATCCGGAGGTCGCGCTGTCCGATCGGGTGATGCAGCGTCTGCGCGATCGTGCCGAAGACCGGAGCCAGGCTGCCTGGGAACGGCTCGGGGGGACCGACACGCCCAGTGCGGAGTACACCCGGGCCCGGGCCGCGATGCTGGACGCCGAACGCCGCGAGCTGCTGCGGCTGCGGGCCACCGGCACCATCGATCAGGTGATCTTGAGCAAGGTGATGGGGAACCTCGACGTGGAGGAGTCCATCCTCGATCGTGCCGCCGAGGACGAGACGACCGCCGAGCGCGAGGTCGATCTGCTCGCGCCGGCAGGTTCCGGTGGCGGGTGCGAGCACCTGCTCGAGGCCTGCACCGCACCGGACCCGCTGACACCGGCCGGGTGCGAGGAGTGTCTGCGCGACGGCGACCAGTGGGTGCACCTGCGGCTGTGCATGGCCTGTGGCCATGTCGGCTGCTGCGACTCCTCACCGGGCAAGCACGCCTCTGAGCACTTCCACACCACGGGTCACCCGGTGATGAGGTCGTTCGAGCCGGGCGAGGCATGGCGCTGGTGCTTCGTCGACAGCCTGACCGGCTGAGGCACGCCCGTCAGGCGTCGGCGAGGATGCGCCACACGATGACGGCGATCGCCAACGAGTGGCCGACGGCCAGGGTGAGCCCGTGGTCGACGACGGCGGCCAGGTAGCGGGTGAACAGGCCCGCGTCGGCGGCCAGGCCGTTGACGTCGATGGCATCGGGCCAGCCGATGCACACCCCCAGCAGGGTGCCGAGCAGCAGCAGGGGCGGCAGGACGCCGGCGCCGAAGAGCTCGCGCACGTCGATCGCCAGCGGCAGCGTGACCACGATCAGCACGAATCCCAGCGAGAAGGGAAAGCCCAGTCGACCGTCGACCACCAGGTCCAGGGCGGTGACCGCGGCCATGGTGAGACAGCCCAGCGCGATGGTGCCGCGGACCGTGAGGTCGTGAGCGGCGAGCTGGTGCCCGGGTCGTAGCGCAGTGCGCTCCATGCTCATGACGGTATCGGCTCGGTGACGGCGAACGCTGCAATGACGGGCATGTCGCCATCGTGTCGCCGGGCACCGACACTTTGCCCCCGGTGCTGCCCCCGGTCCCCGCTCGCGGAACACTCTGCGCCACTCGTCGATGGTGCGCGAATGGAATCAGGCGGTCGAGCCGCCAGCGATCTCGTAGTTCCAGACCTCGCTGTGGGTCGACACTGGCTTCGGGGCGTCGCCACCGGAGCGTTCGACGGCCGATCGGTGGCCCTCGGCGAACGACGGCGACTCGACCCAGGCCTGGAACGACTCCTCGTCGGCCCAGCGGGTGAGGACGAGCCACTGGACCCGGTCGTCGGTCGGCTTGAGCAGCTCGAAGCCCTCGAATCCCTCGGCGCCGTCCACGGCGCCGGCGCGGGCGGCGAACCGGTGGGCGAGCTCGTCACCCGAACCGGCCGGGACGGTGATGGCATTGATCTTGATGACGGTCATGGGTCGAGTCTGTCAGGGTGCTCCCATGGACTCATGGCTGACGCAGCGGCTGCGACTGCGGCCCTACGCCGAGGCCGACGCGCCCCGGGTGCTGCAGATCCTCAGCCACCCGGACGTCTACCCGTGGCTCGACGATCCGCCGCATCATCCGATGGCCGATCTGGCGGCCGCGCAGTCCTGGATCGAACGCACCAACGCCCGCGAGGCGGCCAACCGGTTCTGCATCTACCGCGCCATCGAGGTGCAAGAGACCGGCGTCGTGGCCGGCACCGTGCTGGTATCGCCGGCCGTGCGCACCGACGGCACCGATGTGGGCGAGCATGAGCTCGGGTGGCACCTGCACCCCGACTCGTGGGGTCATGGGTTCGCCACGGAAGCGGCCCGCGGGATGCTCGACCACGTGTTCGCCGCGGGCCTGCCCGACGTCTGGGTGTCGATGTTCGTCGAGAACCATGCCTCGCGCGCGGTCGCCGAACGACTGGGTCTTCCGTTCCTCGGTGTCCTGCCCGATCCTTGGTACGAGGGGGACAGCCCGCTGTTCCACGTCACCGCCGAGGAGTGGGCGACACCGTGATCTGTTCGCAGTGCGGCGCAGCCGGCGCCCGCCACACCACGACGTCCGGCCGGCACCTGTGCGATGAGTGCCATCGCGTCCTGGTCGGCCTCGCCGGTGCTGGTGCGGCGGCGGCAGGCGGCGGGCGCATGGGCGAGGCCATGACCACCGGCTTCGGTGCTGCCGCCTACTCCAACGCCGTCGCTGACGAGCGCACGGCGGGGCAGAAGCGTCGGGACAAGCTGGCGGCGACCCACGGGTTCTGGGGACGCCTGTGGGTGCGAGTCGTCGGATGAGCGTGCAGATCGATACCGAGCGGCTGCTGCTGCGACCGTTCGTCCTTGATGACACCGATGACCTGTTCGCCATCTTCAGCCGTCCAGAGGTGGCCCGCTGGAGCGGCAACGGTGTGCCGATGGCCGATCGCGACCAGGCGGCCACGCGCATCGAGCGGATGCCCGAGCGGGCGGGAGCCCACCCGGCCGCCGGCATCTTCGCGATCGTGCCGCGTGGCACGGACCACGTGGTCGGCATGGCGATCCTGGCGCCCCTGCCGTCGAGCGAGGGCGTCGACCGCGATGTTCACGAGATCGGCTGGCACCTGCACCCCGACGTCTGGGGTCGTGGCTATGCCACCGAAGCAGCCGGCGCGCTGGTGCAGCGGGCGTGGAGTTCAGGTCTCACCGAGCTGCACGCGGTGACGGACTCGGACAACGTCGCGTCGCAGGCGGTGTGCGCGCGGCTGGGGATGACCGATCTCGGCCTGTCGTCCGAGGCGTACGACATCGAGCTGCGGGCGTTTCGCCTCGACCGTCCCTGATCGTGCTGGTCCTGACGCCGTAGGGTTGTCGCTCGTGGCTCTCAGCATCGGCATCGTGGGACTCCCCAACGCGGGCAAGTCGACCCTCTTCAACGCCCTGACCAAGAACAACGTCCTCGCGGCGAACTACCCGTTCGCGACGATCGAGCCGAACGTCGGCGTGGTCGGTGTGCCGGACTCGCGCCTCGCGCAGCTGGCCGAGATCTTCGGTTCGGAGAAGATCCTGCCCGCGACGGTGCAGTTCGTGGACATCGCGGGCATCGTGCGCGGTGCGTCCGAGGGTGAGGGCATGGGCAACAAGTTCCTGTCCCACATCCGCGAGTCCGACGCCATCTGTCAGGTCACTCGCGTGTTCCGCGACGAGGACGTGACGCA
>JBBSRN010000123.1:0-7445 GCA_038242985.1 Propionibacteriales bacterium
GCGCCGGCTCGCAGCGCGCCGCGGGCCGGATGGTCCGTGGCGATCAGCATCAGTCGACCGGTCTGACCGGTCAGGCCGGCGGGCTGCTCACGTGTGGCGGCGAGCTCGGCGATGCGCTCGGGGTGGGCGCAGCGCAGATCGACGATCCTGCTGATGTCCTGCGGCGTGACGGCGTTCATCGCGCTCCTGCCCGGGTCAGGTGGGCCGACAGCTGGTCGACCGTCGGCATGGCGTCGGCACAGGACAGCTGTCCGGCCACGTAGGAACCGGCAGCGTTCGCGCCGGCCAGCATGTCGGCGAGCGGCGCGCCGGTCAGCAGTCCGTGCACGAGTGCGCCGCCGAACGCGTCGCCGGCACCGAGGCCGTTGACGACGTCGACCGGGACCGGTGGGACGACGACCGATTCCTGGCCGCGCACTCCCAGAACCCCGAGCGGACCCTGCTTGACCACCGCGAGATCGACACCGGCATCGCGCAGTGCCTGCGCAAGGGCAGCCGGATCCATCTCGGAGCCCACTGGCTCACCGATCGCCACACGGCACTCCTCGGTGTTGCCGACCGCGACGGTCACGTGCGGCAGCGCCTTGGCGATCTGGGCGGTGGCGTCGGCAGGTGAGTCCCAGAACATCGGCCGGTAGTCCAGATCGAGGATCGTCGTGCGCGGGCCGGACTTCGTCCCGCCGGAGCGTGCCTCGAGCGCGGCCAGGTGCGCCTCCCGGCTGGGCTCCTGGGACAGGCCCGTGACCGTGATCCAGAAGATCTCGGCGGCGCGGATCGCGTCGTAGTCGAGCTCGTCGGCGCTGATGTGCAGGTCGGGCGCCTTCGGGCCGCGGTAGAAGTACAACGGGAAGTCATCCGGCGGGACGATCTCGCAGAACACCACCGGAGTCTGCAGATCGGCCACCGGCGTGACCCACGTGTCGTCCACGCCGAATCCCTGCAGTGCGCGGTGCACGAACCGGCCGAACGGGTCGTCGCCGGTTCGGGTGATCGTGGCGGCCCGGTGGCCGAGGCGTGACGCAGCGACAGCCACGTTGGTGGAGCTTCCGCCGAGGAACTTGCCGAAGGACGTGACCTCCTCCAGGCCGACCCCGATCTGCTCCGGGTACACGTCGACGCTGACTCGGCCCATCGTGATGAGCTCGAAGGGGGTGCTGATGGAGCTCATGCGAGTCGTGCCTTCACGTAGTCCAGGCACGTCGCGACGTCGGCCATCGGGCCGGCGCCCTCGGGCTCCGCGGCCAGCATGAGGTCCTGCTCGAGCACGTACCAACCGTCGTAGCCGTGCCGCTCGAGCGCGTCGATCATGGCGGCGATGTCGACCGAACCGGAACCCAGGACCGTCCACATGCCGTCGCGCACCGCGTCGGAGAAGGAGATGTCACCGGCAACCACCCGGGCGGCCTGGTCGCCGTCGACGTCCTTGAGGTGGACGTGGCCGACACGATCGAGGTGGGCCAGCGTGATCGCCACCGGATCTGCACCGGCGGCAGCGAGGTGGCCGGTGTCGACGCACAGCCGCACGTGCGAGCCGTCGAGCACCCGCTGCACGTCCTCGGCGTTCTCGACCATCGTCCCGATGTGGGGGTGGATCGTGGCCACCACGCCGCGATCGCCGGCGTGGTCGCTGATGCGGTCCAGGTGGCTCAGCATCGTCTTCCACTGCGCGTCATCGAGCACCGGCCGGCTGTCGTACCCGTCCACGCCGGTCGAGGCGGCCAGCACGACGACGCCTGCGCCGGTGGCGAGGCAGCCGTCGATGAAGGCGTCGACCTCCGGCATCGGGTCGTGGTCGCGGTCGTGCAGCAGCACCGGCAGGAAGCCGCCCACGGCCTGCAACCCGAACGCGCCGAGGAGCTCGGCCTTCTCGGCCGGGGCGTCCGGGAGGAACCCGTCGGGACCGAACTCGGTGGCCGCGATGCCGAGCTCACGCATCTCGCCGAGGACCCGCTCGGGATCGAGCTGATGTCCCCAGTTCGGCACCTCGCACACGCCCCAGGAGATGGGGGCGCCCGCGATGCGGTCGATCCGACGAGCAGTCGGCGGTGTGGCGGTGGTCATGGGAGCAGGTCCTTCGGCCGGAAGCAGACGCGCCATGTGGCGCTCGTCACGAGTCTGGTTGCCACCTCACAGCCTTGTCAAGCATTTGTCATGACATATTGACGAAGTACCGGTCTGCCTTCACAGTGTGACCATGCCCGATCAGCCCGCGATCACCCTCGACCGCTCGAGTCCGGTGCCGCTGTACTTCCAGGTGGCCGAGCAGTTCGAGCGGGCGATCCGGTCCGGCGAGCTGGCCCCCGGCGACCGCATCGAGAACGAGATCGACCTCGCGAAGGGCCTGGGACTCTCGCGTCCCACGATGCGCCAGGCCATCCAGGTGCTGGTCGACAAGGGCATGCTGGTGCGCAAGCGCGGCGTGGGGACCCAGGTGGTGCACGGCACCGTGCGCCGTTCGGTCGAGCTGACCAGCCTGCACGACGACCTGGCGAGCGCCGGGCAGGATCCGCGCACCCAGCTGCTGTCCCTGAACCGCCCGGCCGCCGACGACGAGGTCGCGTCCGAGCTGCAGGTGGCCCCCGGCGCCGAGGTCTGGATGGTCGAACGGCTGCGTTTCATCGGTGCCGAGCCGCTGGCCCTGATGTGCAACTACCTGCCGATCGACGCCATCGACCTCAGCGCGGTCGATCTGGAGACCGAAGGGCTGTACGCCACCATGCGGCGGTCCGGCATCATCATGCGCGTCGCCAAGCAGCGCATCGGCGCTCGTCGGGCCGGTGCGCGCGAGGCGTCACTGCTGCGCGAGCGGCGCAACGCTCCCCTGCTCACCATGCAACGGACGGCCTACGACGACGGCGGTCGCGCCGTCGAGTTCGGCCGCCACGCCTATCGGCCGGACCTCTACCAGTTCGAGCTGACCCTCGTCGATCGCTGACGCCCGTCACCATCCGCGGGCGGTGACCTGGTCGGCCAATTCACTCACGCAAACCGACCTACCGACCGCCCACTCCCGCGAGCGGTGCGGCAGTCCGGAAATCCGGCTGTGAAAGCCGAGCAGGTCACCGCCCACCCGGGCCCCGTCAGTGATCGAGGTCGGACTCGATGGCGGCCAACGTCGTCACCATGCCGTGTCGGATCTCGGCATCGTGGCCCTCCTGCCCGCCCAGGGCCAACCTCGCGGTGATCCTGATCGCCAGTGACGGATCGACGACGGCGGTACGACGCTCGGTCAGCAGGGTGCCGGTGCCGTGAGGTGTGATCTCGTAGGACCACTCGACGTCCGTCGGCCAGACGCTGAACGCGAACCGGCCGGGCGTGGTGTCGGTCGGTGCCGCGAACTGGGTGATGCTGCTGAACGTCGGCCAGAGGAACAGTCCTCGGCGGTTGAGGTTCACGCTCGAGCGACCGACCCTGGGCTTGCCGAACAGCCACATGCCGACGAGCTCGGGGCTGCGCCGCGCCATCGCGTCCAGATCGGTGACGGCCGCCCACACCGCCGGCGGCGGCGAGGTGACGACGATGGATTCAGACAGTGCGGGCAGGTCGACCATCACGCTCTCCTCGGGGCGGGCAGCGCACGCGGCGATCGCGTGCGCGCGTTGATCCACTCGACCAGCCAGTCCCCCACCTGCGGGTGGTTCAGCAGGGCGAGGTGGTGCACGCTCGGCAGGTACTCGAACCGGGCGCCCTCGACGATCGCACCCTGACGTCCGACTCCGGTCGCGGAGGAGAAGTGCACGATGAGATCGCCCAGGACCGCACTGAACGGGTGACCCTGGGTGGCGCCGAGGGTGGACGCGACGAAGTGGTACTCCGCGTGGGCCAACGGCGCCGCGGCGATGCGGTCGAGGCCCCACTGCGCGGTCAGGTCCTGACCCTCCCACTCCTCGGCCGAGATGTAGCCGTGGCGCAGGTCGACGATGCCGGCGGATCGAGTGTCGAGGATGCTGCTGAACGGCCTGGACTCCGGCCAGAATCGCAGCAGGCGTGAACCCATGTGGGCAGCCTTCTCCAGGGCTGCACCGGCGTGCGGCGTGCCGAGGCAGATGACGTCGCGCACCACGTGCTGCCACGACTGCCCGGCGGCGGTGGCGTGATTCGTCGCCGCGCGCGCCACCAGCCCTCCCATCGAGTGGCCGACCAGCGTGATGCGCGTGACCGCGACCGGCCACGCCTCCACGAGCGACCGGATCAGCTGGTCGAGGTGCTTGCCGTTCTCCGAGACGTGCAGACCGGTGTTGTAACGGATCATGACCGCGGTGCCGTCGGTCTCGGCGGCCACCCGCTGCGCGTAGGTGGTGCCGTGCACACGGACGCCTGCGTCCCACGCCTCGTCGTTCTCGCACAGTCCGTGCAGGAACACGACCAGATGACTGGTGGCACCACGAAACGCCTCGGACAACGGCCACGCGGTGGTCGGGACGTCGGCACCCTCGATCCGCACCGCCATCGTGATCGCCTGGGGATCGTCGAGCATCCGCAGCTCATCACCGATCAGCCCGTTGATGGCTGCGACGATCAGGCGACCGCGTGGACTCTCCTCGACCGGGCGGCCGAATCCGTGGCTGCCGAGGGCGCGCGCCACGCCGCCGCCGACACGAAGTCCACCACTGATCGCGCCGTAGACCGAGGTGACCACGGCGTCGTGCAACGACTCCGGCAGACGGCTGCCGACCAGCCGGGTCGCCCCGAAAGCGCGCGAGGAGATGGCCTGGTGCACGTCGCGGACCGTGCCGACCAGCAGCCGGTCGCCGTACTCGAGCGCGAGAGCGGCGACGTCAGTCGTGCGGGCGGGCGCAGAGGGCATGCACACATACTGCCGGTACCTGCGTCCCGTGGGAACCGTGCCGGGCCCCGACGAGGCAGATCTCACAGCCTTCTCAGGGTGTGGACCTGCCCGGTCGATCAGGCCTCGGCGGGAGTCTCGTCCGGCGCGGTGTCGGTCTCGTCTGCCGCGGTGTCGGTCTCAGTCTTGCTGTCCGGGTCGTCGTCACTGTCCGTGGCGATGGTGCCATCGGCCTGCAGCTTCGACAGGTCGATGACCGTGCCGGACGCGTCGGTGACCTTCGCGCCCTCGACCAGCGAGGCCAGCGCCTTGCCGCGCAGCACCTCGTTGACCATCTCGGGCACGTGGTTGTGCTCCATGATGTGCTGGATGTAGGAGTTGGGATCCTCACCGGACTGCTGGGCGCGACGCATGATGTGCTGGCTCAGCTCGCTGTCGTCGATGCCGAACTCCTGGGTCGCGACGACCTGGTCGAGCACGAACTGGGCCACCAGGGAGTCGCGCACGCGCTTCTCCAGCTCGACCTCGAACTCGTCGGCGGTCTGCTCCTCGTCATCGAGGTACGCCTCGAACGTGACGCCGACCTGGGCGAGCTGCTGCTCGATCTGCTCGCGACGGCTGGCGATCTCCTCGGTGACGAGGGTCTCGGGCAACGGTGCGTCGACCTGCTCCACGATCTCCTCGAGCACGAGGTCGCGGGCCTCGGCGGCCTGCTCCATGCGCTTGCCGCGGGTGACCCGCTCGGTGAGGTCGGTGCGCAGCTCCTCGACGGTGTCGAACTCCGAGGCCATCTGCGCGAACTCCTCGTCCAGCTCGGGCAGGTGCTGCTCCTTGACGTCCTGCAGCACGACGGTCACGTCGACCTCCTCGCCCTTGCGGTCGCCGCCGACCAGCGTGGTGGCGAAGGTCACGGTCGCGCCCTGGTCCAGCCCGGTGAGGGCCTCGTCGAGGCCGTCGAGCATGGTGGCCTTGCCGATGACGTAGGGCAGCCCCTCGGCCTGGGCCTCGTCGATCTGCGTGCCGTCCTTGGTGGCGGCGGACAGGTCGATGGTGACCGAGTCGCCGTCCTGGGCTGCGCGGTCGACCTCGGTGAAGGTGGCGAAACGCTCGCGAAGCGCACCCAGCTGCTCTTCCACGTCGTCGTCATCGACCTCGGCGTCGGCGACCGACACCGAGATCGTGGACAGGTCGGGAAGGGCGATCTCCGGACGCACGTCGATCTCGGCGGTGACCTCGATGGGCTCACCGTCGACGAACTTGGCCAGATCGATCTCGGGCTGGCTCAACGGCTGGATGTTGCTCTCCTGCAGCGCCGAGGAGTACCAACCGGGCAGTGCTGAGTTGATGGCCTCGTCCAGGACGGCGCTGCGGCCGACACGCTGGTCGACGATGGCAGCAGGGACCTTGCCCTTGCGGAAGCCAGGAATGGTGATCTGGGCGCCGATGGTCTTGTAGGCAGCCTGAAGGCTCGGCTCGAACTCCTCGAACGGCACCTCGATGGTGAGCTTGACCCGGGTGGGACTGAGGTTTTCGGTCGTGCTCTTCACGTGACTGACTCCTGGAAATCGACGATGGAGGGGCCGCGGCTCGACGGCAGACTGCCGGAAACGACCGGGTACTAGTCTCTCATGCCTCGGCGATCGGAGGAAAACCGGTGCGACGCCGCTCACCAGGGGTCGAGGGGACCGGGCTTTCGTGGGCCGATCGATGAGCCCGCCAGCCCGAGCACGAGCATGCGGCGGGTGTCGGCGGGGTCGATCACCGCGTCGATCTCCAGGGCCGCGGCCATGTTGATGGCGCTGCCGCGCTCGTAGGCCGCCGCCACGAGGGAGTCGAACAGTGCGTCGCGATCGGGACCGGCGGGCACCTCCTCCAGCTCCTTGCGGTAGCCCAGACGCACTGCGCCCTCCAGACCCATGCCGCCGAACTCACCGGTCGGCCAGGCCACGGTCATCGACGGTGCGTGCAGGCTGCCGCCGGCCATGGCCATCGCTCCGAGCCCGTAGCCCTTGCGCAGCACCACGGCCAGCAGCGGCACCCGCAGGTGGGCACCCGCGACGAACATCCGGCTGGCGTGCCGGACGTGCGCCTGCGACTCGACCTCGGGTCCGACCATGAATCCCGGCGTGTCGATCAGCGAGACGATCGGCAGACCGTGGACGTCGCACAACCGCATGAACCGGGCGGCCTTGTCTGCACCGTCGGCGTCGATGGCGCCGCCGAGATGGGTCGGGTCGTTCGCGATCACTCCGACGGGACGGCCCTCGATGCGCGCGAGTGCCGTGACGACGGCCGGCGCGAAGCTCTGCCTCAGCTCGAGCACCGAGTCGGCATCCGCGATGCCACCGAGCACGCGGCGCACGTCGTAGGTGCGCACGCGGTTCTCCGGCAGGGCGGTGCGCAGGTCCACGGTGGTGTCGGGCTGCCACTGGTCGCTCGCACCCTGGAAGTAGCCGAGGTACTGCCGGGCGACCGCGACGGCCTGCTGCTCGTCGTCGACCAGCACGTCGATGACGCCGTTGGCCGACTGGCTGTCGGCCGGACCCACCTCCTCGGGCGCGAACACGCCGAGCCCGCCTCCCTCGATCATGGCCGGGCCGCCCATGCCGATCGTGCTGTCACGGGTCGCGATGATCACGTCGCAGCAGCCGAGCAGCGC
>JBBSRN010000124.1:0-7383 GCA_038242985.1 Propionibacteriales bacterium
CGGACCTGGGGGTACCACGGTCTCGGCGCGGCGGCGGGGGTCGACTTCCCCACGCTCCTGCACCGCGACCAGGTGGGACTTCGGGTGGACCCGTGCCGCGCCCGCCCCGGCGTCCGGTGGCTCCGGCTGGCCACCGACGTGCCGAACGCGATCCGCGACATCTGCGGCAACCGGCTCCGAGCCGCCGACTACGTGCGCACCCTGCGCGGGATCGACGTGGGCGCGGTCTGGGCGGCCGACGATCCCCTGCCGGGACTCGCCGAGCTCGGGATCCTGCCCTATCTCGCCATGCGTCGCGGACTCTAGAGCAGAGGTGTCCCGTGTTCAGGTCATCGGTACCCTTCGCGTTCGCCGAGTACATGCGTGTCCCGGTCACGGTCGACCCCACCCTGGACGCCGGGCTGCCCGAGCACGTCGGTGCACTGCACGCCACCTCCTCGCCGCACGGGCCAAGACTCCTGTGGGCCCGCGCCGAGCGTGGCCGCCACGCTCCCGGCACCCGGGCGGGCCACCACAAGCTCGTCGACATCCATCTCGCGTGCCCGGTGTTCACCGGGACACCTGAGGACATCGGATGTCGGCGATCGAGCGGGGGTGAGGGGTGGCGGCCCCTCGCCCCGGTTCGAAATCTTCACGGCGCTGACGTCGCGCAGGTGTGGACCGACGACCAGGGCACCGTCTTCCTCCCCTTCGATCCCGGCGAGGCGATGTCCTGGCTGTGGTCGGAGCGGTACACCACGCTGGAGGGCGCGCGACTGCGAACCCGTCTGCGTCACCTGCTCGTGTACCTGTACTACGCGATCCGGCCGTTGCTGCCCCGGCGACTGCAGCTGATGCTGCGCCGCGGCCTCGCCGCCCGACAGACGTATCCGGAATTTCCCCACTGGCCCGAGGAGCACGCCCTGCACGACCTCTACGACTGGCTGCTGGACACGTTGGGGCAGATCGCCGGGGAGCCGGTCCCGTATCTTCACCCCTGGCCGAGCGGTCACACCTCGGCGTTCGTGCTCACGCACGATGTCGAGACCTCGGTGGGTCGGGACTCGATCGAGGCGCTGCGCGCTCCGGAGCGGGCCCGCGGTCTGCGGTCCGCGTGGAACCTGGTGCCCGAGCGCTACCCGGTGGCCGAGGAGCTGCTGGACCAGCTGCGGTCGGAGGGCTGCGAGATCGGCGTGCACGGCCTGCGCCACGACGGCCGCGACCTCGCCTCGAAGCGCATGGTGCGCAAGCGCCTCCCGGCGATCCGCGCGTCGGCCGATGCCTGGGGCGCGGTCGGCTTCCGGTCGCCTGCCACCCAGCGATCCTGGAACCTGATGCCCCTGCTCGGATTCGACTACGACTCCTCCTACACCGACAGCGCCCCGCACGAGCCGCAACCGGGCGGCTGCTGCACCTACCTCCCGTTCTTCATCGACGATCTCGTCGAGCTGCCCCTGACGTTGCCGCAGGACCACACGCTGTTCGACATCCTCGGCATGACCGACGGATCGTTGTGGCAGTCCAAGGTCGAAGCGCTCCGGTCCCGGGGTGCGATGGTGCTGCTGATCGTCCACCCGGACTACATCCACTGCCCGGGTCTGCTGCAGGCGTGGGAAGACCTGCTGGACCAGCTGAGCGCCGACCCTGACGCGTGGCACGCACTCCCCCGCGAGGTCGCCGCCTGGTGGCGCCGCCGGGCGCAGTCCGTCCCGGCACTGGACGACGGCGCGTGGGTGGTCCGTGGTCCAGCTGCCGGCGAGGCCGTGGTCGCGTGGTCGTCGACGCCGAGGATCCACCGGCCGGCCGACGAGATGTCCGCCGACGCACCCGGCGGCCGTGCATGAACCGCCTGCCGGTGACGGCTCACCTCCGGGGCGTGCACGTCGCCGCCATGGTCCAGAACGTGTCGCTCGGCGAGGACAACCGCCTCTGCAAGCAGGTCGAGGATCTGTGCGCAGCGGGTTGTCAGGTCACGGTCATCACCCGGCGAGATCCCACCAACGAGCCGTGGCGGCATCATCGAGGACTGACGCTCGCGGAGTACAGGGCACCGGTCGACGGCGAGTCGACCGTCGGACACGTCCGCGAGTACGCCGCCTCGTTGGCGCGGCAGATCCCGCGTCTGGTGCAGGTGCACCAGCGGCACCGGATCGACGTGCTGCAGATCTGCCAGCCGCCCGACCTGTACTTCCCGGTGGCCGAGCTGGCTCGCCGCCTCGGCGTCCGGGTGCTGGTCGATCAGCGCGACCTGATGCCGGAGACCTTCGCCCAGAGATACCCGTCTGCGCCGGCGAGGCCGATGCAGGTGCTGCACTGGCTGGAGACGCGCACCCAGGCCCACGTCGACGCGACCGTGACCGTCAACGACTACCTGCGTGATCGCCTGATCGCCGCAGGCGGTGCGCCCGAGCGCATCCACATCGTCCGCAACGGGCCGGTGCTGCACCGGCTGAACGATGCTCGCGCGCATCCACAGCGGTCCGGGCCCGTGCGTCGGGACTTCGCCTCGGTGGTGACGTGGGCCGGCAAGATGGGACGACAGGACCGGGTCGACGACGTGGTCCGGGTGGCGGACCGCGTGGTGCACGGGTGGGGGCGCAGTGACGTGGGATTCATGCTGATCGGCAACGGCGAGTGCCTCGACGAGCTGCGAAGGATGGTCGACGAGCTCGGCCTGAGCGACCACGTGTGGTTCCCCGGCTGGCTGCCCGAGATCGATCTGTACCGGCACCTGGCCTCGGCCGATCTCGGCGTGGACACCTCGTTGCAGCCGGAGGTCACCCCCGTCAAGGCGATGGAGTACCTCGGCGTCGGCCTGCCGTTGGTCGCCTACGACGTGCAGGAGACCCGGCGCCTGGCCGGCGGCGCCGGCGTCCTGGTGACCCCGGGCGACGTCGAGGCGTTGGCCCGCGAGCTCGTCAGCCTGCTCGACGACCCGGCCGAGCGCGCCCGTCTCGGCACGGTCGGCAGCGAGCGGGTCCGGCTGAACCTGGCCTGGGAGCGTCAGAGCGAGGTCTATCTGCGGACGATCGCCGATCTGGTCACGACGGGTCGGCCGCGGCGGGCCGGTGCGCGCTCTCGGCGAAGCCCGGTTGCAGCCACAGCCGATCGTCCAGCAGGGCCTTGACCCGAGCGGCGTACTGCCGCGCCCCCGGGATCTTCCAGTCCCCGCCGTACCAGACCCCGACGCATCCCCAGAGGTCTCCACGACGGAATCCGTCGCGGTTGCTCAACCAGGTGACCCAGCCCTCCATGCATCCGCGCAGGTGCGCGGCGGCGTAGTCCAGCGCGAAGGCCGTCGAGTCCCGGCTGAACGGGAACGTGCCGTTCTGGTTGGCCAGCATCGGACCCCACCGGGGGTCCTGCCACGCCATCACACCGATGATCGAGAAGGTCTTCGGGCACACGCCCTTGCCGTAGTCGCGAGCGTAGTCGTACCCGAATCGGTTCAGCTCCTCGCAGAACGTCCGGGACGCGGCGGTGGACGTCTGCACCATGTCGCCGCAGCCACGCTTCTGCACGCAGCTGTCATCGGCCGCGCGCAGACCCTGGAACCACGTCGACTCAGCCGCAGCCATGGCCCGCAGCACGTTGTCCGAGATCCCCCACTTGCAGGCAGCCCACTGGATGTTCTCGTCGGTGGTCCCGGTGTGCTGGCCGTTCACCCGCGGCAGCAACCACGTGTTGAACTGCGGTGCGTAGGTGCGCCCGTCGCCACGGGGTCGCCAGAAGAACGATCCGCGGACGTCGGCCGCCTTCGGTCGCGTGTGGTTGGCCGCGGTGTTGCTCGGTCGGGGTTCCCACGTCGAGCGGTGCACCCGGCGGGCGCAGGTCGCATCCGCAGGCAGCCGCTTCCACGCGCCGGCCGGCATCGTGGCGAAGTATCCGTCACCGGCCGGAGCCAGCCTGGACACCGGTCTGTCCGCGGCCGAGACCGGCGGATCCCGCAGGCTCACCGCGAGCAGCGAGGCAACGCCCGCGACGAGCAGCACGGCGACGAGGACGCGCCCTCTCCTGGGCGAGCGGGATCGCCACCGGGACCACGTCATGACGACACTGATCGCGTCGGCTCGCCACTGGCGTGCGGCACGGGGACCCGCGCGACAGCGCAGATCCGGTCCGGTGCGATGGCACCGGACAGGTGGCCCTCGAGCCCCAGCAGGTCGGTCCAGCCGCGAAGCGTCGCCGGGGCATCAGGACGGGGCCGGTCCATGGATCTCGGCGCCGTCCCGTTCATCTGCGGTACTGCCGATGCCGGATCCCAGATCGTGGGCACCGGACTCGGGAACACCAGGTTCGGGGGCACCGGATGCCCGAGAACCGCGTGCGGGAGACCCGGACTCAGCGGCATGGGAATCGCCGGCGCTGGCGGTGCGAACCGAGCCATGACCCTCCTGGTCCCGTGGACGACCCACCCGGGCACCGAGGCGAGCGCCACCCGGACCCGCCCGCGTCTCGGCGTCACCACCAGCCCCATCACCTTGTCGCTGCGATGATCCAGAGCCTGCACCGCAGCCGACGTCGACGTGCGCGAGCTGCGGCCCAGCGCGACCACCAGCAGGATCCGTTCGACGGTCAGGGCCATCCCGGCGCTCTGCCAGGCCGGCGGGCCGTCGATGACCACCACCGCGTCGGGCGCGTCGACGCGGCCGTCCCACTCGGCGGCGGGAACGAGCCGGAGCCTGGCCGCTCCGCTCGTCGCAGCATCCGGCCAGGTGCCGCGTGACGGCCCGGTCTCGTGCGCCGGTTCCCGGGCCACGGACAGCCCGGCGATGACGTCGTCGTCCGCGGTCACCAGGATCACTGCCCGCCCCATCCGTGCAAGCGCGAGCGCGATCTGCACCGCGACGGTCGTGCTGCCACCACCGGATCCGACCCCGGTCACCAGCACGCTGGGGCATGTCCCGTCCTCGGCCGGACCCCCCACCACCCGCGCGGCGAGCGCATCGAGGTGGGCGCGACCGGAGGAGATCCGCTGGTCTCCCGCCGACGACCGGCGCGGCAGACGCGGCAGCACGGCCAGGGCATCGAGCTCGGTGCGCTGCTCGACCTCGCCGATCGTGCGGATCCGGCCGCGGATCCGGTCCCAGGTCCAGGCGGCAGCGAATCCGATCAGCAGACCGCCGAGCACGGCCACGCCGAAGATCACCGGATAGTTCGTCGCCACCGGCGCGGCCGGCAGCTGCGGCGGACCGACCAGGCTCGCCACGGCGTTCTTGCCGTTGGCGGGATTTCGGGTCTGCAGATAGCTCTGGGCGACCGCGTTCGCACCGGACCGCGCCGCGGCAGGGGTGTCGGCGGTGTACGTCATCACCAGGACCTGGGTGTCGACCGGCACCGCCACCGACAGGTGCCGCAGTGCCTGCGTCGAGGTGACACCCAGCCGGGCGGCCGCAGATCCGACCACGTCGGTGGAGGTGGCCACCCGTTGCTCGGTCGGCATCGACGGTTGGATGTAGTTGCCACTGGGCGTGATGGTGGGATCGATCAGCACCTCGGCCGAGGTGGCGTACTGCGGATCGCTCCGGGTCGCGAACAACGCCACGGCCACGGTCAGCCCTGCGGCGACGATCATCAGCCAGACGTACAGACGGACCAGTCCTCGGTCGTGGTCCCTGGAAAATGGCGGTGGCCTCACGGTGTACCTCCTGGAACGGATCGACGGCGTCGTCGCCGGCTCGGCGCGGCGACCTGGCTCCCGCACGCGGACAGCGCGAGCAGGCCGAACAGTGCGTCGGCCGAGCCGCGGTAGGTGATGTGCGGATCGAAGATCATCAGCACGACGCACGACACCAGGCCGGCGTATGCGGCCAGTGCCGCGACCGACGACGGGGTCGTCAGCAGGCGGGCAGCCGGACCGGTCGCCTTCAGTCCGGTCCACACGAACCAGCAGAACGCCGCGAGCAGCGGCAGGCCGCCGCCCCACAGCAGCCACAGGTAACCGCTCTCGATCCACACGAAGCCGAAGGCGCCCTCGGCCGGGACCCGTGCGGCGGGCCTGACGCCGACGAGGAAGTTGCTGCCGTCGACGATCGGTGGCCAGAAGTAGGTGGCGAGGTTGTGATAGCGCACCAACCAGCTGGTGGGCATGCCGTGCATGGAGGAGAAGTCCGCGATGCGTGGTGCGATGGTCGGCCACAGCGCCACCACCGCCAGCGGCAGTGCCAGGGCGAACCACTTGAGCAGATCGGGACGGCGCAGCCGCACGGCGACCGTCACCGCAGCCACCATGAGCCCGAGCACGCTGGAGAACTCCGCCGCCGAGAAGACGGCCACGACCAGCACCAACGCCACCGGTCCCACGCACCAGGCCAACGCCGGCCTCCGGTAGACCAGCCCCAGGGCGACCACGAGGTTGAGCACCATCAGATCCGCCGTCGCGGCCGGGAGACCGACCGTCGAGCCGGCCCTGGCAGAGTCGACGACGTCGCTGTAGCCGAACGGCGCGAACAACGGCTCGAGCAGGGCACGCACGCCCAGCAGATCCAGCGACTGCGCGATGCCGATGGCACCCACCACCAGGGCGGCGACCAGCGACACGGCCAGCGCCACGGTGACCTCCCGGTCGGTACGCACCGTGAGGCGGATGACCGCGTACAGCAGCAGGAACTTCCACATCACCGCGGCGTAGGTCAGATCGTCCATCTCGACCGGACGCCCACGCCCGACCAGGAAGATGATCGGGATCAGCGAGCTGGCGAGCGCGAACCACACGATCGAGCGACTCACCGGATCCAGCACCACGTCGATCCGGTCGCCGGGGCGGAGCCGCACGACGACTCGCACGCAGAGGACGACCACCAGGAAGAACGCGAGTGCCTCGTTGACCCGCATCTGCGGCACCAGCCGCCCGCGGTCGATGCCGACCACCAGGGGGGTGACGCCGACGATGACGTAGGCCGCGACGGCTGGGCGCCACCAGGCGGCCGCGGCGAGAGCCGCGCCCATCAGCAGACCGAGGCACGCCAGTGGCGCCCGCCCCGCCAGCACGCCCACGACGATCGCGGCGAGCACGCCGGCAGGCAGCACCATCAGCGCGCGGATCCGGTCGAGCCGGTCTGCGCGGACCCGGGCCGATCCGCGCGCATCCACGACCGCAGCACTCATGCCCGGCTCGATTCGCGAGCGGACCCGCGGCCACGCGCGCCGTCGAGCAGCCACGCCAGCTCAGCAGATCCGAACCATCGATGCGCGCCCAGATAGATCACCATGCCGGCGACCGTGCCCGCAGCGCTCGCGGCGAGCCAACCGGCCGTGCCGTCCAGGACTCCCATGACGAGGGCGGCGACCGACCACGCGACCGCGCCCCTCGCCGCGCTGGCGCCCACCGTCCGGGCCACCGACGGCCACAGTCGCTGGGTCGCAGGGGCGAGCCCCCGGCGCACCCGGGGCGCCAGGTGCACG
>JBBSRN010000125.1:0-7304 GCA_038242985.1 Propionibacteriales bacterium
GTCGCCGTGCTCGGCCGCAGCACCACCGTCAGCCGGCACTGGCAGACACCGCTCAGCCTGCTGTTCATCGACGGCGGTCACGGCGAGCAGCCCGCCCGCGACGACTACGCCGGCTGGGCACCGAAGGTCATGCCCGGCGGAATGCTGGTGATCCACGACGTGTTCCCGGACTCCGCCGACGGCGGCCGACCACCGTACGAGCTGATCTATCGCCCCGCCCTGGCCAGCGGCGAATTCGAGGAGATCGACGCGCTCGGCTCGATGCGGGTGCTCAGACGCCGCTGACATCCATCGAGGAGCACCCGCACTCCAGGGCGAACTCGGGGAAGTCAGCGGCCAACGAGGTGCCGCGCATGATGCCGGATCCGGGCGTCGCCTCGCCATGGGTCTGGCCGAGCGCGTCCGCAGCAAGGATGACGGCGCCGGCGGTGAAGGTGGTGTGCTCCTGCGGCCAGAACACATCCGGGTTGTCGTTGGTCACGGCTCCTGGATCGGCGTAGACCCAGCCGGTCCAGTAGCTCCCGTCGTCGGCGCGCAGCAGCTGCATGTCCGCGAACAGCGTCAGCGCCTGCTCGTGCTCGCCCATCGCGTCCAGCGCCATCACCAGCTCGCAGGTCTCCGCCCCGGTCATCCACGGGTTCGTGTCGACGCAGCGGACCCCCAGTCCCGGCACGACGAAGTCGTCCCAGCGCGTGTCGATCAACGCACGCGCCTCGGGGCCCCGCACGGCACCGCCCAGCACCGGGTAGTACCAGTCCATCGAGAACGTGGACTTGTCGGCGAACCGGTCACGGTGCTCACGCAACGCGTGCCCGAGGCGCCCGCCGACCAGCTCCCAGTCCGGCTGAGGCTCACCCATCAGCTCGGCCAGCGCCACTCCGGCGCGCAGCGACTGGTGGATCGAGGAGTTGCCGGTGAGCAGGCACAGATCGTCGACCGGGGTCCAGGCGATGCCGCCGAAGGGCTGCTGCAGCCCGACGACCCAGTCCAGGCCGGCCCGCACGGACGGCCAGTACCGCCGCACGAGATCCAGGTCGTGCCGGATCAGCCAGTGGTGCCACAGCCCCACCGCGAAGTACGCGCCGAAGTTGCTGTCACCGCGCTCGTCGGTCACGACCCCGTCCTGCCAGGCCGCGGGCCACGAGCCGTCGGCGCGCTGGCCGGTGGGCACCCAGGCGTAGGCGCGTTCGGCAGCCTCGACCTCGCCGGCAGCCAGCAGGCCCATGGCCGCCTCGACGTGGTTCCAGACATCGACGTGGGAACCGGACGTCCAGGGGATCGAGCCGTCCGGCAGCTGCGCCATGGCGATCGACCGTCCGGTCGCCGCGACCTGCTCGGAGGACAGGATGCCCTTGACGTGCGGCGCCCTGCGGGACGACGCGGTCACAGCGGCTGGTCGAGGTGCATCGGCTGGTCGAGGTGCAGCGGCTTGTGGAAGTACAGCGCCATGCTCTTGCCGATGGCAGGATCGAGCACCTTGCCGGCCAGCTGCAGGGCCTTTGGATTCTTCATGATCTCCCAGACCAACAGCTTGTGGTAGGTCTTCGGCAGCGGGTGGTCGTCGTTGCGGACGCCGACGGCGCACTTCAGCCACCAGTACGGCGCGTGCAGTCCGTGGGCGTACTCCTTGCCGTCGAACACGAGCCCGGTCCGGGTGATCTTGTCGCGCAGCTCTTCCTCGGTGTAGATGCGGATGTGGCCACCGGGGTTGCTGTGGTACTCCTCGGACAGCTTCCAGCAGACCACCTCGGGGAACCAGCGCGGCACCGTCGCGACCAGGGTTCCGCCCGGCCGCAGCACACGCGCCAGCTCGGCGATCGCCTGGATGTCGGCCGGGATGTGCTCCAGGACCTCAGCGGCGATGACACGATCGAACTCCCCGTCGGCGAACGGCAGTGCCAGCGCGTCGCCCTGCTTGACATCGGCGCTGGCACCGGCGGGCACCTCGCCTGCCATGGCCACCGTCCACTCGCGCACCGTGTCGAGCTCGTCGGCGTCGAGATCGAAGGCCAGCACGTCCGCGCCGCGGCGGTAGGCCTCGAACGTGTGCCGGCCACCGCCGGCCCCCATGTCGAGCACCCGGTCCCCCGGTTGCAGCCCCAGACGGTCGAAGTCAACGGTCAGCACTGGTGGTCTCCCCTGGTGTTCGGTGATGGTCTGCGGCGGTGGTGGTCGGTGATGGCTTCGGCGTACACGGCGGTCACCCGCTCGGCGACGGCCTTCCAGCTGAACAGGTCCAGGACGCGCTGGCGACCGGCGGCGCCGAGCGCGGCACGACGCTCGGGGTCGTCCAGCAGCCGGGCGAGCGCCTGCTCGAGCTCGGCCGCGTCGCCGGGCGCCACGACGTCGGCCGCCACACCGTCAGCCCCCACGACCTCAGGGATCGCGCCCGCCCGCGAGACGACCAACGGGGTGGCACACGCCATCAGCTCGGCAGTGGGCAGCGAGAAGCCCTCGTAGAGCGAGGGGACGCAGGCGAGCTCGGCCGAGCCCATCAGCTCGACGAGCTCGTCGTCGGTGAGGCCACTGACGAACTGCACGTGCTCGGCGATGCCGAGCTGGTCGATCAGCTTCTCGGTGACACCACCGGACTTCAGGGTCGTGACCAGGACGAGGTGGATGTCGCGCTCGGTGCGCAGCTTGGCGAACGCCTCCAGCAGGGTCGCGATGCCCTTCAACGGAGCGTCCGCCGAGGCCATCGCCAGCAGTCGACCCGGCACCCGCGGCCGCGTCGGCGGGACGAACCGCTCGTCGACACCGAGCGGGATGGCGCGCAGCCGCGACGGATCGAGACCGAACTCGGTCGCGACGTCGCGGGCCGAGGTCTGCGACGGCGTGATGACCAGTCGCAGCTTCCTGGCCACGCGTGCCTGCATCCGCACGAATCCGTACCAGCGGCGGACCCCGAACCTGCGGCGCATCGTCGCGGCGGCGGCGAGCTCGATGCGCCGGTCCATGGTGATCGGATGGTGGATCGTGGTCACCAACGGCAGCCCGGCCGCCTCGATGTCGAGGATGCCGCCGGCCAACGTCTGGTTGTCGTGCACCACGTCGAAGTCCTCGACCCGGCTGGCGAGCAGCTTCGCGACCCGCCGTGCGAACGTGCGCGGCTCGGGGAACCCGCCGATCGCCATCGTCGCGAACTCCTGCACGTCGACCAGGTCACGGAACTCGCCCAGCCCGGGGACCCGGAACGGATCGGGCTCCCGGTACAGGTCGAGGCTCGGGACCCGGGTGAGCTTCACACCGGCATCGAGATCGGGGTACGGCTGGCCGGAGAACACCTCGACGGTGTGGCCGAGGGCGACGAGCTCGCGGCTGAGGTGCCGGACGTAGACGCCCTGACCACCCACGTGCGCCTTGCTGCGGTACGACAGCAGCGCAACGCGCATGCGGGCTCCTTCTCGGCTCGTGACCAGCGCTCGTATGTTACTGGCGGGTCAATCATCCCCGATGCCCGCGAGATCCCGTCATGCGGCTACCGTCGGGCCTCTGTCGCAATCGAGCGAAGGAACAACCATGGACCTGTACCGCACCCCCGACGACTGCTTCGTCGACCTGCCGGACTTCGCGTGGGAACCGTCCTATGCCGAGGTTGCGGCGCCCGACGGAGAACCGTCCGACGCGTTGCGGATGGCCTACATCGATGCCGGGCCCGAGGACGGCCCCGTCGCTCTCCTGCTGCACGGCGAGCCCACCTGGTCGTTCCTGTACCGGCACGTGATCCAGACCCTCGTCGAGGCCGGCGTGCGTTGCATCGCTCCGGACCTGATCGGTTTCGGCCGCTCGGACAAGCCGCTGTCGGCCGGCGACCACAGCTATGCGCGGCACGTGGAGTGGGTGCGGGACCTGGCCTTCGACCAGCTCGATCTGCACGACGTGACCCTCGTCGGTCAGGACTGGGGCGGCCTGATCGGCCTGCGCCTGGTCGCCGAGCACCCCGACCGGTTCGCCCGGGTCGTGGCAGCCAACACCGGTCTGCCGACCGGCGACCACCGGATGCCGGACATCTGGTGGACCTTCCGCGAGGCGGTCGAGAACGCCGAGATCCTCGACGTCGGGCGCTTCGTGGAGTCCGGCTGCGTCCGCGGCCTCGACAGCGTGGAGCGCGCTGCCTACGACGCCCCGTTCCCGGTCGAGGAGTCCAAGGCGGGTCCGCGCGTGATGCCCAGCCTGGTCCCGAACAGCCCCGACGACCCGGCCACGGAGGCCAACCGGGCCGCCTGGGAGCAGCTGACGCAGTGGGAGAAGCCGTTCCTGACCCCGTTCAGCGACAGCGATCCGATCACCGGCGCGATGGCCCCGATCCTGCGCAAGATCGTGCCCGGCGCACACGGGCTCGAGCACCCGGTCGTCGAGCGGGCTGGGCACTTCCTGCAGGAGGACGCCGGCAGCGATCTCGGTGCGATCGTCGCTGAGTTCATCACCGCGACCCCGTGATGCCGCGCGACCACCACTGACGTCCGGGAATGCCGGGCAGCCACCACTGGGTCACCTGCACGACAACCCCACCATCGGCCACCTTGGACTGCACGGACTCACGACCTGAGTCACAGTGGACCGACCCCCACATGACCGGCCAGGAGGTGTGCATGCTCGACACTGCCGCTCGCCGACTGACCGGTCCCCCGCTGGACGCCTTGGCACACCGCGTCTCCGCCGCCGGGATCACCCCCACGACCGTGACGACGACCGGGTGGCTCGCCGGCATCGCCTGCTGTCTCGCGATCGTCGCCGGCGCATGGCCGTTGGCCGTCGTCCTCTGGCTGACCAACCGGGTGCTCGACGGACTCGACGGGGCGGTGGCACGACAGGTCGGCCCCACCGACCTGGGCGGATTCCTCGACATCCTCGCCGACTTCAGCATCTACGCCGGCGTGGTGCTGGCCGTGGCGATCGCCGTGCCGGACGCCCGTCTGGCGTGCGCCGCGCTGCTGGTCGCCTACTACGTCTCGGGCACTGCCTTCCTCGCCCTGTCCTCGATCCTGGAGAGGCGACGAGCGAGGGACCACGTCGATCAGCGGTCGCTACGTTTCGTCGGCGGTCTGGCCGAGGGCACCGAGACCGTCATCGTGTACGTCCTGCTGATGGTGCTGCACCAGCACGCCGCCCTGATCGCGTGGATCTTCGCCGCGGCGGTGATGATCACCGCACTGCAACGCACCGCCGAGGCGATCGTGACGCTCCGATCGGCCCCCGTCCTCCGCTCCATCCCCTGACCTCCACCACCCCACCTCAAGGACCTCATCGTGCCGCCTGCTTCCCGCGCCGTCCGCCTCGCCGCGATCCTGGTGGCGGCCGGAGCGCTGACCCTGGGCGCGTGCGGCGGCGGCGACGCGACCGCGCCCCAGCCGGCCGCAGCACAGTGGTCCGAGGTGCTGGCCGACGCGGACGGCCAGACGGTGAACTGGTACCTGTACGGCGGCGACGACACGCTCAACGCCTTCATCGACGACGAGGTGGCGCCGCGGCTGGCCAAGCAGGGCGTGACCCTGAACCAGGTCCGGATCACCGACACCGCCGACGCCGTCAACAAGGTCGTGGGCGAGAAGCAGGCCGGCCGCACCAGTGGCGGCGCGGTCGACGCGATCTGGATCAACGGCGAGAACTTCGCCACCGGCGTGCAGGCTGATCTCTGGACGTGCGGCTGGGCCGACGACCTGCCGAACGCGACCCACGTCGACGCCGAGGATCCCAGTGTCGCGGCCGACTTCGGCGTCCCGGTCAAGGGTTGCGAGTCCGCGTGGCAGCAGGCCAGCTCGGCCCTGGTGTACGACAGCGACGACCTCGATCCGGCGGACGTCGCCTCGGTCGACTCGCTGCTCGCCTGGGCGAAGGCCAACCCGGGCAGGTTCACCTACCCGGCGCCGCCGGACTTCACCGGCTCGATGGCCGTGCGATCGCTGCTCTACGCCGACATCGGTGGATCGGACAAGCTGGCCGGGGCGTTCGACGAATCGGCCTACACCGCCGCGACGGACTCCTTCTACGACCGGCTCAACACGATCGAGCCGACCCTGTGGCGCGGGGGCAAGACCTACCCCACCAGCCAGACCGACGTGGAGAAGCTGTTCGCCGACGGACAGATCAGTGCCTACTTCACCTACGGGCCCGGCGCCGTCGCCCAGCAGGTCACCGACGGCGGGTATCCGGCGTCGACCCGTGAAGCCGTCCCGGCCAGCGGGAACATCAGCAACCACAGCTTCATCTCCGTCCCGGCCAACGCCGCGCACCGCTCGGCCGCGTTCGTCCTGGCCAACACGCTGCAGGATCCGCAGGTGCAGCTGGCGTTGTTCACGGCGACTGGTGTGTATCCGGGCATCGACGTGTCCCGCACCAGCAAGGCCGTCCAGCAGCAGTTCGCCGACGTGCCGACGAGCCGGTCCGTGCTGTCGCTGGACGAGCTGACGGCGAACGCCCAGCCCGAGCTCGCCAGCGAGTACCTCGGCCGCATCGAGAAGGACTGGACGTCGCGCGTCCTGCAGAAGTAGCCGCACGGTGACGATCCTGTCGGCACCCATTCGTCTGGGGATCCCCCGATCCCCCGTCGCTCGGCGTGCCCTGCTGCTGGCGCCGGCGATGGCAGTCATCGGCGTGTTCTTCGTCGGCGGCGTGACCCAGGCGGTGCTGCAGAGTCTCGGACAGCAACCGCTGGTCGGCGACTCCGGCTGGTCCCTCGACGCCTACCGGTCCGCCGCGAGCGATCCCGCCGTGACGTCTTCGATCGCCCTGACGCTGCGCGTCGGCATCATCTCGACGGTGCTCGCAACCACCTTCGGCGTCGGATTCGCGCTCGTCGTGAGCAGGCTCGCCGCCGGACGGGCGTGGATGACGCGCCTGTTCCAGGCCACGCTGGCCGTCCCCCACCTCGTCGGGGCGCTGTGCATCGCCCTGCTGCTCTCGCCGACAGGACTGGTGTCGCGCCTCACCGCCACCGCCGGGCTCGTCGAGGACCCCCAGCAGTTCCCGGCCCTCACCCAGGACGGCTTCGGGTGGGGCATCATCGCTGAGTACGTCTGGAAGGAGACGCCGTTCATGGCCATCATCGCCCTCGCCGCCATGGGCGCGAACCTCCAGCGACTCGAGGACCTGGCGCGCACGCTCGGCGCCCGCCGCTGGCAGCGGCTGCGACACGTCACCCTGCCGATCCTCGCCGCCCCGGTGGGTGCCGCTTCTCTCCTGGTCCTGGCGTTCACGATGGGCTCCTACGAGGTGCCGGTGCTGCTCGGCCGCCCGTTCCCGGCTCCGTTGTCGGTCGTCACCTATCAGTCGTTCAACGACACCGATCTCACCGCCCGGCCCCA
>JBBSRN010000126.1:0-7275 GCA_038242985.1 Propionibacteriales bacterium
GCGCGCGCGGAGATCATCGCGCGTGCCCATGGGTGAGCATCCGCAGTGCCGCGACCATCCGGGGCCGGGTCTCCTCGGGGTGGATGACGTCGTCGACGATGCCGGCCTCGGCCGCCACGTACGGACGCGCGACCTCCTCGCGGTAGGTGGCAGCGAGGCTGTCACGCAGCGCCTCCGGCTCCTCGGACGCCGCGAGCTCACGCCGGTTGAGCAGCGCGACGGCTCCGCCGGGTCCCATGACAGCGATCTCCGAGCCCGACCACGCCCAGTTCGCGTCGGCGCCGAGCGAGGCGGCGCCCATCGCGATGTAGGCGCCACCGAAGGCCTTGCGGACCACGACGGTCAGCGTGGGCGACTCGGTCTCCGCATAGGCCTTGAGCACCTTGGCGCCGTGGGTGATCACGCCTCGGCTCTCCTCGACCGTGCCGGGCAGGAACCCGGGCACGTCCACGAAGGTGAGGACCGGGAGATCGAAGCGACCGCAGAAGTCGACGAACCGAGCCAGCTTGACCGAGGCCTTGGAATCGAGGATGCCGCCGCGCGAGGCGGGCTGGTTCGCGACGACGCCGACCGGCCGGCCGTCGAGACGACCGAACAGCGTCAGGATGCTGGGTGCGTGCTCCGGCATGAGCTCGAGCCGGGCACCGTTGTCGAGCACACCGTCGAGCAGCGCGTTCATGTCGAACACCACGCTGGACTTCTCCGGCACCAGCGACGGCAGCTTGTCGGCGGCGAACGGGTTCGCCGGCACGGCGCCCTGCACCTTCTGGGGTGCGCCCTTGTGCTCAGGCAGGAACGACAGCAGCAGGCGGGTGGCCTCGAAGGCGTCGACCTCCGAATCGACCTCGAGGTGCGCGACGCCACTGGTGACCGAGTGCAGCCGTGATCCACCGATCTCCTCGGCGGTGGCGTCCTCGCCGGTGGCGGCCTTGACGATGTCAGGACCGGTCAGGAACATCTGTCCCTGGCCCTTGACCATCACGGTCCAGTCGGTCAGCGCCGGCGAGTACGCCGCAGCGCCCGCACAGGGTCCGAGGATGAGAGAGATCTGCGGAACGCGCTTCTGCGCCTTGACGTTGAGGGCGAAGATGCCGCCGCAACCGTGCAGCGCGAAGATGCCGTCCGGCACCCGGGCTCCGCCGGAGTCGTTGATGTAGACGATCGGGTGACCACGTTCGATCGCGAACCGTTGCGCCTTCATGATGGCCTCGGCCATGACCGCGCCGATGGCACCTGACGCGACGGCGGCATCGTGGGAGATGACGACCACCGGGCTGCCGTCGCTGGTCCCCCATCCCGCCACGACCCCGCTGCCGCTGCTGGAGCCATCTGCGCGCGTGCCAGCCGTGCGCATCGGCGACATCTCGACGAAGGACCCCTCGTCCAGGAGCATCTCAGCGCGCTCACGCGCGGTGTGCACCCGCTTTCCCCTCGGCTCGATCCGTGCGAACCGACCGTCGCGCTGCTGCGTGAGCACGCTCCGGGCGTCCGCGGGCTCGCTGGCCGGGACCTGCTGGTGGGTGGGGGTACCTGAGTCGAGCTGCGTCACTGGCGATTCTCCTAAACGTGAGGTTCTCCTCAACTATAGGGGAACTTGAGGGAATCCTCATCTTTTGTGGCGTGGGTCGCATCGCCTGCACCTCTGGCCCGCTGACAGCCGGTGCGATAGCGTGCGTGGCACAGGCTAAGCAAGCGCTTAGCGCTGTCGCATGGCCTTTCGACCCACCGCCTCACACATCAGGAGCTCGACGTGACCGAAGCCCGCACCGCGATCGTGACCGGAGCAGCCCGCGGCATCGGCGCCGCAGTCTCGCGACGACTGGCCGCCGACGGGCTCAAGGTCGCCGTGGTCGATCTCGAGGAGTCCGCGTGCGCCTCGACGGTCGACGCGATCACCGAAGCCGGCGGGACGGCGCTGGCGGTCGGCGCAGACGTGAGCGACTCGGTCGCCGTCGACGCAGCCGTGGCCCGGATCGCGGACGAGCTCGGCGCACCGACCGTGCTGGTGAACAACGCGGGCATCCTGCGCGACAACCTGCTGTTCAAGATGAGCGTCGATGACTGGGACGCCGTCATGGGCGTGCACCTGCGCGGCGCGTTCAACATGAGCAAGGCGGCCCAGAAGCACATGACCGAGCAGAAGTTCGGCCGGATCGTGAACCTGTCGAGCACGTCGGCACTGGGCAACCGCGGCCAGGCCAACTACTCCGCGGCCAAGGCCGGGCTGCAGGGCTTCACCAAGACGCTCGCGATCGAGCTCGGCAAGTTCGGCGTCACCGTCAACGCGATCGCACCGGGATTCATCCAGACCGACATGACCGCTGCCACCGCCGAACGCGTCGGCGTCCCGTTCGACGACTTCATCAAGTTCAGCGCCGAGCAGATCCCTGTGGCGCGAGTTGGTCAGCCCGAGGACATCGCGCACACGGCGTCGTTCCTGATCAGCGAGCAGGCCGGCTTCGTGTCCGGTCAGGTCATCTACGTCGCCGGCGGGCCGAAGGACTGACGTGACCGATCCCATCGAGGGCCTCGACACCGAGATCCTGGCCGACTGGTTGCGCCGGGAGTGCCCGGGTCTGGTGTCCGGGCGGCTCGAGGCCACCTTGATCACCGGCGGCAAGTCGAATCTGACCTATGCCGTCACCGACGGCAGCGTCGAGATCGTGGTGCGACGTCCTCCGCTGGGCCATGTGCTGGCCACCGCGCACGACATGGGACGGGAGTACCGGGCCATGGCTGCCCTGCGGTCGACCGACGTCCCGGTCCCGCAGATGCATGCCCTGTGCGAGGACCCCGCAGTCATCGGCGCCCCGTTCTACGTGATGGAACGCGTCGCCGGCACGCCCTACAAGACCGCAGCCGAGCTCGAGCAGCTCGGCCCGGATCGGACGCGTGCCATCAGCGAAGACCTCGTCGACACGCTCGGGCGCCTGCACTCGGTTGACTTCGCCGCAGTCGGCCTGAGCGAGTTCGGCCGCCCCGACGGCTACCTCGAGCGTCAGGTCAAGCGGTGGCGCAAGCAGCTGGAGTCATCGCACAGTCGCCGGATCGAAGGCATCGACGAGCTCGCGCAGCGGCTGTCGGCCAGCATCCCGACGTCCAGCGAGGGCACGATCGTGCACGGGGACTACCGGCTCGACAACGTGTTGATCGACAGCACCAATCAGGACCGGATGACCGCAGTCCTCGACTGGGAGATGAGCACGCTGGGCGATCCCCTGACCGATGTCGCCGTCATGCTGGCCTACCAGCAGATGGCCGAGGCCTCGCGCGGGACCGGCGTCGCGGCCAGCGTGACCGACGCGCCCTTGGCGCCCGGCTACCTGTCACGCGAGGACGTCCTGCACCGGTATGCGACCGCGACAGGCCGCGACGTCAGCGACATCGGATTCCACCTGGGTCTGGCCTTCTTCAAGCTCGCCGTGATCTTGGAAGGCATCTACTTCAGGTACTCCAAGGGTCAGACCCTCGGCGAGGGCTTCGACTCGATCGGCGACTCGATCGCACCCTTGGTGCAGGCAGGGCTCACCGCGACCGACTAGGGTGACGGGCGTGACGGCCGAGATCCTCGAACCGAGACGCCGCCCCACGCAGGAGCGTTCCCAGATCAAGTTCGACCACCTGCTGGCCGTGGCGCGCGAGCTGTTGCTCGAAGTCGGATTCGAATCGTTCACCTGCGAGGAGGTCGCTGGCCGCGCCGGCCTGCCCATCGGGACCTTGTACCAGTTCTTCCAGAACAAGTACGTCATCGTGTGCGAGCTCGACCGCGTCGACGCCGTCGGCGTGCGGCAGGCTCTGGAGGACTTCGCCTCGGTCATCCCCCGCCTCGACTGGCTCGACTTCCTGGACCGTCTGGTCGACCACATGGCCGAGCTGTGGGCCACCGATCCGTCCAGGCGCGCGGTGTGGCATGCCGTGCAGTCCACGCCCAGCACCCGCGCCACGGCCGCGATCACCGAGCGCGAGTTCGCCGCCGAGGTCGCCCGTGTGCTCGCGACCTTGACCCCCGGCATGGCCCGCGAGCGCCGCGCCATCATCGCCGAGGTCCTGGTGCACGTCGTCTACTCGATGCTCAACTTCTCGATCCGCGACGGCCAGAGCCACGCCGAGGCCGTCGTCGAGCTCAAGCGCCTCCTGGCCGCCTACCTGCTCACCGCCAACCCCACCTGACGCCTCTCCCCTGGTCGCGCGACAGGACGGTTTACCACGGTGCGTAGGCAAAATCGCTCCGACCGCGGGAAATTGCCCCGGTACCGAGCACAGCTTCCCAGCCCGGACGCCGCCCACAGGTGACGAGATGCTCGCGTCGAATCCACAGGGTGCCAGCTCGCCGTGGACCAGCCGTCGCATCGTGCCCAGCATCGCTGCATGGACGAACTCCTCATCGCCGCGGAGATGCGCGGCGGATATCTGATGCGCCACCACCTGATCGAGCTGGGCTGCTCGGACAAGATCATCGCGATGTTCGTCCGGACCGGTCGCCTGACGAAGGTCCGCCACGGCACGTACTCGCCGACCGTGTTGTGGGCTCGCCTCGACGACGTCGAACGCCACTGCGTCACCGCGCGCAGCCTGCTCGACAAGCTCGGCGACGCCGTGGCTGCCACACATCAGACCGCGTGCGCCCTGCTCGGACTCGACCTGTTCGGTGCCGACCTGACATCCGTGCACCTCACCCGGCTCGACGGCTTGCAGGGTCGCTCGGAGGCCAAGGTGACGTTCCACGCCGGTGCGGTGCTGCGTGACGCCGATCTGCATCGCATCGACGGCCGGCTGGTGACCGCGCCGATGCGGGCCGTTGTCGAGGCGGCAAGCATCGGCGGCACCGAGACCGGAATGGTCATCGCCACCAGCGCCCTGCGTGCTGGCACCTTCAGCCAGGGCGAGCTCGACGACCATGCTCAGGAGTACAGGCACTGGCCGGGGACCAGGCTCGCCCGGTTGGCCATCCGGCTCAGCGATGCTCGCCTGGAATCGGTCGGCGAGGTCAGGTCGCTGTTCATGATGTGGCAGCACCGCATTCCGCACCCTGAGCTGCAGGTGCGGATCGTCAATCGTCACGGCGTGATCGTCGCACGCACCGACTACGCATGGATCGAGGCTCGGCACACCGGCGAGTTCGACGGCTTGTTCAAGTACGGCCGTCTCAACCCGCACCAGGACGATCCCGGCCGACTGATCACCGAGGAGAAGATCCGCGAGGACGAGGTGCGCGAGGCCGCATGGGGCATGTCCAGGTGGGTCTGGGCGGATCTCGGCGAGAAGCGACGCGCCCGGACTGCCCACCGCATCCATGAGGGCATCGATCGCTCCCGCCGGGTGTACACCGGCCATCGCACGATCCTGCCCCTCAGCTGAGGTTCCGACCCCCGCAAACCATCTCCGAACGCGGGAAGCTTCCCGCGGCCGGAGCCAACTTGCCTACGTACCGTGGTAATCCGACCCTGAGAGGACCACGTAAGCAAGGGCGTAGTCGCCGTCGTGGGACAGGGACACCTGCAGGGAGTGGTCGGCGAGCCAGCGGGCGACGTCGCCGTGCAGGCGGATGCGGGGGCGGTTCCAGGCGTCGGGGACGACCTCGATCAGGTGGTGGACGTGCTCGTCCATGACCGGTTGCTGCCCGTGCAGGGAGGCCGACCACGCCTTGATGACCGCCTCCTTCGCCGCCCACCGGGCGGCAAGGTGACGCTCAGGATCAGAAGGACGATCCCGCGCGTCACGGCGCTCCCCCGGCGTGAACGCGCCCGCGAACCGCGAGCCCGGCTGGGCCAGCTGGTCCGCGAACGACGGCACGTGCACGAGATCGACGCCGACCCCCACGACGACCTGCATCAGCAAACCCTCATCAGCAGGACGGTCCGTCGTAGCGGCCGTCCGTGCCGAGCCGCGAGGCCGGTTCGAGCAGCATGCTCGCCTCCCGCTCGCGCGAGCCGGCACTGCCGAGCCGGCGGTCGGCGGGACGTTCGTACATCGCCGGTCCGCCGTACATCGACCGCACCAGCCGGAGTCGACCCTCGATCGTGCGCTCCTGCGCGCGCTCGAGGTAGGCATCGCGATCAGCCGGCGCCAGTGACTCGACGAACGCCTGGGGATGTGCCAACGCGATCAGCCCGGCGACGTGCCCGAAGCCGAGGCTGGTGACCAGCCCCGCCCGGAGGCCACCGGTCTGCAGCGGCTCGCGGAGCCACACCAGGTGCTCGTGCTCGGACAGGTCGTCCAGCACGCAGTCCAGGCTGCGATTCGGCGGGACGGTGCCGGTCTCCAGCACCTGGCACAGGCCCACCGTCTGGAACGCCGCTGCGCCACCCTTGGCGTGGCCGGTGAGCGCCTTCTGGCTGATGACGTACAGCGGGTTGCCATCGCTTCGACCGATGGCCGCCGCGAGCCTTTCGTGCAGCTCGGACTCGTTGCGCTCGTTGACACCGGTCGATGTGTCGTGCTTGGACAGCACGCCGATGTCGTCAGCGCCGAGGCCGACCGAGGCCAGCCCCTTCGCCAGGGCCGACTCGCGACCACCGAGGCCGGCGGCCAGCGCACCGATGCCCGGCGCCGGGATCGAGGTGTGCACCCCGTCGGCGAACGAACCGGCATACGCCACGACTCCGAGGACGGGCAGCCCCATGGCCGCCGCGACGTCGCCGCGGGCGAGCAGCACGGTGCCGCCGCCCTGGCTCTCCACGAATCCGCCGTAGCGACGATCGTTGGCGCGGCTGAAGTAGCGATCCTCCAGCCCCTTGGCGCGCATGGCGCCGGAGTCCGCGGTGGCAGACATGTCACCGAAGCCCACGATGCCCTCGATGCCCAGGTCGTCGAATCCACCGGTGACGGCGAACTGCGCCTTGCCGAGTCGGATCTTGTCGACGCCCTCCTCGATCGAGACGGCCGTGGTGGCGCAGGCGGCGACCGGGTGCACCATCGCACCGTACGAACCGACGTACGACTGCACGACATGTGCCGCGATGACGTTGGGCAGGGCCTCCTGGAGGATGTCGTTCGGCGTGCTCTCGCCCAGCAGCGTGTCGATGTACAGCGCCCTCATCGAGGTCATGCCGCCCATGCCGGTGCCCTGGGTGTTGGCGACCAGCGCCGGGTGCACCCACTGCATCAGCTCGGTCGGGCTGAAACCGCCGGACAGGAAGGCGTCGACGGTGCACACCAGGTTCCAGAGGCCGACCCGGTCGACCGACTCGACCATCTCGGCGGGGATGCCCCAGACCGTCGGGTCGAAGCCCGTCGGGATCTGGCCGCCGACGGTCCGCGACATCGTCGCCTTCC
>JBBSRN010000127.1:0-7234 GCA_038242985.1 Propionibacteriales bacterium
GACCTCGGCTCCGCCCGCGCCCCCGCCAGCCGGGCCCGCGCCCCCGCCGCGTGATCCCCGCGAGTGGCGCAGTTTGGCTCCCGATCGGGGTCTGGCGCAGCCATGTTGCGCCACTCGCGGAACAGGTTGCGCCACTCGGAGCGGTTGCCGATCACCCGGGCGCCGCGATTGACAGGCGTGTTCCGGGGCAAGACCCTGTGTAGGCAGCCTGACTCCCAGCTGCACCTGCGAGAGGAACCCCATGGCCAAGAAGCCCGACCCCGAGCTCGTCCGCGAGCTCACCGAGGTCACGGATTTCAGCGAGAAGGTGATCTCCGCGATGGCCTTGTCCGGCGCCAGGGTCAACATCCCGGCGCACTGGTCGGTGATGTCGGAGAACACCCCGGCCGACATGGCCTACGTGCTGCTCGCCGGCGAGGTCGAGGTCCGCAAGGAGCGCGAGCCGGTAGCCACGCTCCCGCCGGGCCAGATCTTCGGCGAGATCGCGCTGCTGAAGCACTCGCTGCGCAGTGCGTCGATCGTCGCCGTCTCGCCCATCACGGTGCTGCGCCTGGACGCCGCGGCACTGCAGGTCATCGCCGAGGACAATCCGGACTTCGCCGACAAGCTGGCCCAGGGCGCCGACCTGCGCCGGTCGAACGGGTGACGGCCGCACTTCCCGAATCGTGAGACGCGCGTCTCACCGAGTGGTCGGCCCGCGTGGCGAACAGATAGCGTTCGCCAGATGAACATCGGAGTGGTGCAGGAGTCGCTGGCCGGCGAGACGCGGGTCGCCGCGACGCCGGCCACCGTCGAGCAGCTGGTCAAGCTCGGGTACGACGTGGTCGTGGAGGCCGGGGCGGGCGAGCTCGCCAGCTTCACCGATCCCGCCTTCACCGCGGCCGGTGCCACCGTCGGTTCGGCCGACGACGCCTGGCAGACCGACGTGGTGTTCAAGGTCAACGCCCCGACGTCCGCAGAGATCGACCGGCTGCTGGACGGCGCGACCCTGATCAGCATCATCGCGCCGGCGCAGCACGAGGACCTGCTGGCCGAGCTGTCGCAACGCAACCTCACGGTGCTGGCGATGGACGCGGTGCCGCGCATCTCACGGGCCCAGTCGATGGACGTGCTCAGCTCGATGGCCAACATCGCTGGCTACCGCGCCGTCATCGAGGCAGCCAACGAGTTCGGGCGCTTCTTCACCGGCCAGATCACCGCTGCCGGCAAGGTGCCGCCGGCCAAGGTGCTCGTCGCCGGAGTGGGCGTGGCGGGTCTGGCGGCGATCGGCACGGCCGGCAGCCTCGGCGCGATCGTGCTGGCGACCGATCCGCGGGCCGAGGTCGCCGAACAGGTCGCCTCGCTCGGTGGGCAGTACCTCCAGGTCGAGGTCGAGACCGAGCAGTCCACCGACGGCTACGCCAAGGCGACCTCGGAGGCCTACGACGCGCGCGCCGCGGAGATCTACTCCGAGCAGGCCGCCGACGTCGACATCATCATCACCACGGCCCTGATCCCCGGCCGGGCAGCGCCGGTGCTGATCACTGCGGCGGACGTCGCCTCGATGAAGCCCGGCAGCGTCGTGGTGGACATGGCTGCCGCCAACGGCGGCAACGTCGCCGGCTCGGTCGCGGGCCAGAAGGTCGTCACCGACAACGGGGTCACGATCCTGGGCTACACCGACCTGGCCGGACGGCTGCCCACCCAGGCCTCGCAGCTGTACGGCACCAACCTGGTCAACTTGATGAAGCTGCTGACACCGGGCAAGGACGGCCAGCTGTCGCTGGACTTCGACGACGTGGTGCAGCGCACCGTGACCGTGGTGAGCCGAGGCGAGACCACCTGGCCGCCGCCGCCGGTGAACGTCTCGGCCGCACCGGCCGCTCCTGAGCCGGAGCCCAAGGAGCCCGATCCGCCGAAGGAACCGGCACCCGCGTGGTACCGCTGGGCTGCGATCGGCGCTGGCATCCTCGCGCTGTTCTTCGTCAACGCCTTCGCGCCGCAGCCCCTGCCCCAGCACTTCACTGTGCTGGTGCTGGCGATCGTCATCGGCTACTACGTGATCGGCAAGGTGCACCACGCCCTGCACACGCCGCTCATGTCGGTCACCAACGCGATCTCGGGCATCATCGTCGTCGGCGCCATGCTGCAGATCGGCGATGACGACATCGCGATCCGCATCCTGTCGTTCGTGGCCATCTTGTTCGCGTCCATCAACGTCTTCGGTGGCTTCGCCGTGACCCGGCGCATGCTCAGCATGTTTTCGAGGGGCCCAACCACACCAGACCCAGCCTCCAAGGGCACAGCCTCCACAGACACCGTCTCGAAGGGCTGACCGGCCATGGATTCCCAGAGCATCGCCACCGCGGCGTACATCGTCGCGTCCTTGCTGTTCATCTTGTCCCTGGCCGGCCTCTCCAAGCACGAGTCGTCGCGCCACGGGGTCATGTTCGGCATCATCGGCATGGCCATCGCGCTGATCGCGACCTTCGTCGTGGTCGCCGATCTCGGCGACACCACGGCGATCGTGCTGCTGCTGGTGGCCGTGGTCATCGGCGGCTCCATCGGCCTCTGGGTCGCGCAGGTGGTCGAGATGACCGGCATGCCCGAGCTGATCGCGCTGCTGCACTCGTTCGTGGGTCTGGCCGCGGTGCTGGTCGGCTGGAACGGCTACCTGGAGCATCCGGAGTTCTCGCTCGGCTCGCTGGAGGACATCCACAACGCCGAGGTGTTCGTCGGCGTCTTCATCGGTGCGGTCACGCTCACCGGGTCGATCGTGGCGTTCCTCAAGCTCTCCGCGCGGATGAAGTCCAGCCCGCTGATGCTGCCGGGCAAGAACTGGATCAACCTCGGCGCACTGGGCCTGTTCCTGGTGCTGACGATCTGGTTCGTCCTCACGCCGAACATCGGCCTGCTGATCGCGGTGACGATCGTCGCGCTCGCCCTCGGCTGGCACCTGGTCGCCTCGATCGGCGGCGGCGACATGCCGGTCGTCGTGTCGATGCTCAACAGCTATTCCGGCTGGGCCGCGGCGGCGTCGGGCTTCCTGCTCAACAACGACGCCCTGATCGTCACCGGTGCACTCGTCGGGTCCTCGGGCGCGTACCTGTCCTACATCATGTGCCAGGCCATGAACCGCTCGTTCATCTCGGTGATCGCCGGCGGCTTCGGCATCGAGGCTGGCCCGGCCGATGACACCGACTACGGCACCCACCGCGAGATCACCGCCGAGGACACCGCCGATCTGCTGAAGAACGCCCGCTCGGTCATCATCACGCCCGGCTACGGCATGGCTGTCGCGCAGGCGCAGTACCCGGTGGCCGACCTGGTGCGCAAGCTGCGCGATCGCGGCGTCGACGTGCGGTTCGGCATCCACCCGGTCGCCGGCCGGCTGCCCGGCCACATGAACGTGCTGCTGGCCGAGGCCAAGGTGCCGTACGACATCGTCATGGAGATGGACGAGATCAACGAGGACTTCGCCGAGACGTCGGTCGTGCTCGTCATCGGCGCCAACGACACCGTCAACCCGTCCGCGGCCGAGGATCCGAGCAGCCCGATCGCCGGCATGCCGGTGCTGCACGTGTGGGAGTCCTCGGACGTGGTGGTGTTCAAGCGGTCGATGGCTGCGGGCTACGCGGGCGTGCAGAATCCGCTGTTCTTCCGCGACAACAGCCAGATGCTGTTCGGCGACGCCAAGGACAAGGTCGAGGAGATCATCCGGGCCCTGTGACGCGGCGCGAAGCCGGGGTGTTGCTCTGGCGTCAGTCGACGACGCCGTACAGGCGGTCGCCTGCGTCACCGAGTCCCGGCACGATGTAGCCGAGCTCGTTGAGCTTCTCGTCCATGCCGGCGGTCACCAGGGTGACCGGGATGTCGATGCCCGCCAGATCCTTCTCGACTCGCGCCACTCCCTCGGGAGCGGCGAGCAGGGTGATGGCGGTGATGTGGTCGGCTCCGCGCTTCACCAGGAAGTCGATCGCGGCGGCGAGCGTGCCGCCGGTGGCGAGCATCGGATCCAGCACGTAGCACTGGCGACCGGTCAGATCGTCGGGCAGCCGCTCGGCGTAGGTGACCGCCTCGAGCGTCTCCTCGTTGCGGACCATGCCGAGGAAGCCGACCTCGGCGGTCGGCACGAGCCGCTGCATGCCCTCGAGCATGCCGAGGCCGGCGCGCAGGATCGGCACCACCAGGGGTCGCGGCTCGGACAGCCGCACACCGCTGGTTCGTGCCACCGGGGTCTCGACCTCGACCGGGCTGACCCGCACGTCGCGCGTCGCCTCGTACGCCAGCAGGGTGACGAGCTCCTCGGCGAGGCGCCGGAAGGTCGGTGAGTCGGTGGTCTTGTCGCGCAGCACGGTCAGCTTGTGCGAGATGAGCGGGTGATCGGCGACGTGTACGTGCATGGGATGAGACTAGCGGCGCGGCGACGTGGTCTGTCACGATCGGTGCCGTGAGCACCTGGGACGCGGCCATGCGCGAGGCACTGGCCCTCGCCGAGCAGGCCCGATCCGGCGGCGACGTTCCCGTCGGTGCGGTCGTGATCGACGCCAGCGGTGCGGTGATCGGACGTGGCCTCAACATCCGTGAACGCGACGGCGATCCCACCGGACACGCGGAGATCGTGGCCATCCGCGAGGCCGCTGCCGAGCGGGGCGAGTGGCGGCTCGAGGGCTGCACGCTCGTGGTGACGCTGGAGCCCTGCACGATGTGTGCCGGGGCCATCGTCGCGGCCCGCCTCCAGCGGCTGGTGTTCGGCGCGTTCGACGACAAGGCCGGCGCGGTGGGCTCGCTGTGGGACGTGGTCCGTGATCGCCGGCTCAACCACCGCCCCGAGGTGTTCAGCGGTGTCCTCGCCGGCGAGTCCACCGCACTGCTGCAGGCCTTCTTCGCCACGCACCGGTAGCGACCGGGAAGCATCGGCGTCGACGGCACGTTGACCCGAGCGTGAGGCTCTCCCTGCTCGACCGCTCGCGCACCCGCGCCGGACGCCCGGAGTCCGAGGGGCTGACCGGATCGATCGAGCGGGCCGTGCACGCCGAGCGGCTGGGCTACGACCGCTTCTGGGTGGCCGAGCACCACGGCGTCCCGGGAATCGGCAGCGGCTCGCCGGCGGTGCTGCTGGCAGCGGTGGGTGCAGCGACCAGCCGCATCCGCATCGGATCGGGCGGCGTCATGCTGCCCAACCACCAGCCGCTCGTGGTGGCTGAGCAGTTCCTGATGCTCCAGGCCCTGCACCACGGTCGCGTCGATCTCGGTGTCGGCCGCTCGCTCGGGTTCACCGAACCGGTGCGCGCCGCGCTGCGGCACGACGTCGATGCACCGGACACCTACGAGGCCGATCTCGACGAGCTGGGCGACCTGCTGGCTGGCCGGGGCGCCGTCACCGCCCGCCCGGTGCCGACCGGTGCCGCCGTTCCGATGTCGCTGCTCGCGACCGGCGACGGCCTGCAGATCGCCGCTCGACGCGGTCTTCCGGTGGTGGTGGGCGGTCCGATCCTCTGGAGCACCGAGGGCGCCGAGGCGATCGCGACCTATCGCCGCGACTTCCGGCCGAGCCGCCAGTCACCTGAACCGCGCGTCACGATCTCGCTGGACGTGACGGTCGCCGCCGATGATGCGACGGCGCGCGAGCTGGCCCTGCCCGAGGCGTGGGCGATGGCCCGGTCCCGCCAGACCGGGGAGTTCCCGCCGCTGGAGTCGATCGAGACGATCCGGTCCCAAACCTGGTCCAACCAGGTCCGCACCCGCGTCGAGACCGCGCTCGATCGCGCGGTGGCAGGTTCGCCGCAGACAGTCCGACGCAGGCTCGACGAGCTGGTCGCACGCACCGGTGCCGACGAGCTGATGGCGTCGACATCGACGCACGACCGCGACGACCTGCTGACGTCGGACCGCCTCCTGCGCGATCTCGTAGGCTGAGCCGCGATGACCTTCACGATCCGCGAGCTGCACCTGCCCGAAACGATCGGTGCGGGACCGATCGATGACGGGGACGCTGAGCACTTCCTGGCCTACGTCGCGGTGCGCAACGCGGTGGAGGCCGACGTGGTCGGCACGCACCTGCTGACCCCGAGCGCGGCCGAGCTGCTCCCGGAGTTCAGGAGCAACCCGACCCGGCGACGCACCCACTTCACCGCTGCGGTCGACGGCGCGGTCGTGGGCCGGGCGATGGTGACGACCCGGCCACACACACCGGGCGCGGGCGCCTACATCATGGTCGACGTCCTGCCCGACTTTCGGCGGCGCGGCATCGGTACCAGTCTCCTGCACCGCGTCGAGACGGCGGCCCACACTGACGGCGAGCACGTCCTCAAGGTCTCCGTCGCCCACACCGTCACGACCCCGGGGGAGCGGATCGCCGCGCCGACCGGATTCGGCGACCTGCCGGCCAGTGATCCGGGCGCGGCCTTCCTGCTCGGGCACGGCTACGCCCTCGAGCAGGTCACGAGGATCAGCGTGCTCGACACCGCCGGGCTGGCGGACCGGCTGACGGGCCTGCTCGCCGCTGCGCGGCTCGTCGCGGGGCAGGATCATCGCCTCCATGCCTGGGTCGGGCCGACGCCGTCTGACTGGGTCGAGGACATCGCCGAGCTGCGCACCCGCATGAGCACCGACGCCCCGATGGCCGGGCTGCAGGCGTTGCCCGATCCGTGGAACGCCACGCGGGTGGAGGATCACGACCGCCGGCTGGAATCGGCCGGGCAGACCGCGCTCACCACCGCCGTCGAGCACCTGCCGTCCGGACAGCTGGTCGGGTTCTCGGAGATCTTCGTGCCGTCTGGTCGCACCGCCGCGACCCAGGAGGACACCCTCGTGCTGCGCGAGCACCGCGGCCATCGCCTCGGCATGCTGCTCAAGGCCACGACGGCGCTGGACCTGTTGCGCGAGGCGCCGCACGTCGAGGCCGTGGTCACCTGGAACGCCGAGGAGAACCGGTCCATGCTCGACGTCAACGAGGCGATGGGATATCGAGCGATCGGCTACGAGGGCGGCTGGCAGAAGCGGCGCGACTGACCGAGCGCTGACCCGCCGAGAGGATCAGTGCCTGATCACTCAGTACGCGATGATTCAGTGCCTGATCACCGAGAGCGGGAGACGGCTGCACGCGACGACGTCCCGAGGACCGTCCAGCGGGATCAGCGTTCCGGTGGCCAGATGTGGATCGGCGGAGGCCACCGTTCGTCCGTGGTCGTTGACGACGGTCGCGCCTGCGGCCCGCAACGGCCGCATCACGAGGCGTTCGAAGGTCTCCACC
>JBBSRN010000128.1:0-7195 GCA_038242985.1 Propionibacteriales bacterium
GCGCGAGAATCAGACCGGCTCGGACAAGGCCCCCGACCTGCTGTGGGCGCTGAACACCGGCTACGGCCCGGTCTCGCCGCTGAACATGCTCAAGCACGACCCTGCCGGCTGGCCGGACGAGAACCCGTTGCTGGGAACTCCCGTGACGATGTTCAAGCGCTATCCGTCGAGCATCGAGGGCGCGCAGCCGTCGGCCGCGGCGTCCCCGTCGAAGGCGGCAAAGTCGGCGGCTGACGACACCTCGGCCGCGACCGAGCCCACGGGCACTCCTGCCTGGGTTTGGGTCCTCATGGGCATGGTCATCCTCCTCGCGCTGGCCGGGGCGTTGTTGCTAACTGTGCGCCGGCGACACAGCATTGGGCGACCATCCGAGACGCCGCAGGCCGCCAACGACAACGACTTCCAGCGAGCCGGGGACAGTGACCATGGCAGGACCTAACTAGTCGCTGCTGATCTGTCGGGCCTCGTTCGCGATGATCCCGATCCGCGCCTGTTCAACATCTCGCTGCCCTGATCCCCAAGCACGTCCTCAGTCGACGACGACAAGCTCGGAGTTCGGCGTGATCAGCTCGTAGAGGCGGTGGTCCTGCCATCGGCCGGCGATCCTGCTGCACGCCGTTGCCGTGCCGTAGTGAGTGAATCCGATTCGCTCCAGCACGCGGATGGAACGTGAGTTGACGGCCACCGTCTCGGCCTGCACGCGGTGCAGGTCCAGGGTCTGGAATGCCGGGTCGACTGCTTCGCGCAGGGCCGCCGTGGCCCAGCCGTGGCCCTGGGCGTCCTCGCTGAGCCAGTAGCCGACGCTGCAGGACTGGACGGGACCTCGAAGGATGGACTGCAAGGTGACCCGGCCGACGATCTGGGAGTCCGGCCGCACGATGACCAGCGGCACGCCGAGGCCGGCCCGGTGGCTCCGCAGAGCCATCTCGATGGCTTCCTGCTGGCCCTGCTCCGAATACGGGTACTCCGGCCGCGCCGGTTGCCACGCCTCCAGGAATCTTCGATTTCGACAGAGCAACTGTCGGAGGGCGGCTGCGTCGCCGACGGCAAGCAGTCGGGTGGTCGACGTGATCAACCCGCCGCGAGGGTGGCAGGGACTTCCGCGCGCGCCTCGGCTTGGGTGGGGACGCTGCGTCCGAGGAGGGCGCAGCCGGCCATCGCAGCCAGGAACGCCACCACGACCGGCAGCTGCCAACCGGAGCGGACGGTGTCGCCGAGCACCACGATGCCGACCAGTCCGGCGATGCCGACCTCGGTGACCCACACGATCGCGGTCGAGCCGCTCGCCGTCCCACGCTCGAGGCTGCGGGCGTACGCCAACGAGCCCACGACACCGAACCCGATCAACGTCCATGCAGCCGGCTGGATCAGGACCGAGATCCAACCACCCGAGAGGTCCATGCCCCGCGCCGCGACGGCCGCCCCGGCGAACGATGCCCCCGCCAGGGAGGCGAGCCATCGGTGGTGGGCACGCCGGTAGCCGGCCCACACCAGGACCGTCGTGACGATCAGGGCGACGACGATCCCCAGTCCGAAACCGCTCGGTGGCCGCTGCGCCGACTGCAGGCCCGAACCCAGAGCAAGCACGCCCAGAGCAGCGACGACGTCCCGCCGTCGGATCCGGGCCCCGAGCACCGGAGCTGCGAGCAGCACCGTCACGCCGATCGACCCGGCGAGGACCGATTGCACCGCGAACAGCGGGAGATGCCGGATGGCCACCAGCGACGCGGCCCAGGCCAGGACATCGCACCCGATGCCGACGACGTACAGGGGTTGGGCGAGCATCCTCGGTCCGGTGGACCGACTCGCGGCACGCGCCTGCAGGACCGATCCGACGCCGTAGGCGAGTGCTCCGAGGACAGCGAACCCGACGGCCCAGATCATGAGCCCATTCCCTTCATGAAACGACCGATGAGGGGCAGCTCGGTCAGCCCTTCGGCCGTGGCCATCGCCGGCGCCTGGTTGACCGTGGAGCTGGCGTCGCCGAGCACCACGTATCGCGGACACCACGACGGCGTGAACTTCTCGTTGTAACGACCCAGCGAGGCGATCTGCGAACGCCCGGTCCCAGCTGCAGGCCGCGCTTGGCCCACCGTCCGACGGTGGTGGTCGGCTCGGACTCCAGGTGCTCTCGCAGGACGGCGAAGTTCAGTGCCAACCCGGTCTCGCCCCGTGCTGTCAGGTGGGCGACGGTCTCGGTGATGAGGAAGTCCATCAGGCCGTTCGGCATGTCGGCGTCGGTGTTGCGGCGCATCACGTCCAGCGACCACCCGTTGATGCCCTGGGCCGGCACCCATTGGATGAATGCCTGTGCGCGACCGTGCTCGTCGCGCGCGACACTGAGCAGCAGGCCCGAGTCCTCGGGATCGAACAGCCGCGACAGCGTCATCGAGAAACCCCGTTCGACGGCACCCTGCCGGCCGGTGGAGGCGAGGGCCACCAGCTCGTCACGTTCGTCCTGGCTGAGCTCGTTCGGGTCGTGGAACGTGGCGGCGAATCCATGGCGCCGGACGCGGCCGCAGGTCTGACGCAGACCCTTCATCGCGGAGCCCTCGAGGGTGAAGGTGGAGCAGTCGATAACGGCCTCGTCACCGAGGTAGACCGGACGCAGGTCGAACGACTCGTACAGGCCGAGCCATGCGGCGTCGGCGCCCAGTACGGAGACGGTCCAGCCGTGGCTCTGGGCGTGCTGCATGAAGCTGGCCCACACGGCCCGACGTTCGGCAGCGGGACCGATCGGATCAGGTGAGACCAGGCAGACCCCGGCGTGCGCGGCGTAGGCGACCACGCTGCTGCCGTGGAAGAACCACTGCTTGTCATCGCGCAACGCGAAGTAGTCCAAGGTGCCCGAACCGTGCGCACGGACGATCTCTCGAGCCCGCTCGCGGTCCCTGACCCGGTCCAGGGAACGGGCGCCCTTGCTCGGCGACCAGATGGTCCACAGCGTCACCGCGACCAGACCGAGACCTGCCAGGGTGAGCAGCGGCGCTGCGAAGGTCCCGCCGAATCCCAACGGGGTCTCGACCAGGTTGAGCAGGTGCATCGCCGTCGATCCGGCCGCGCCGTCGAGGTCACGGGTGGTCGACGTCCAGTCCATCGCCATGCCCGCCCCGATCGCCAGCGCCGCGCCTCCGCCGGCGAACAGAGCCGCCTTGGTCACGGCCGAACGGTTGGCACGGACCGTGAAGGCGGCGTGGCGCGCGAGGAGCCACGCGGCAGCACAGGCCAGCAGGGTCACGTCGACCGGATCGCCGTGACGCACCGCATGCAGGACCGCCGACACCGAGGTCACCAGCAGAGCCGCCGCCCAGGCGAGGCGATGCCCTCGGTGAAGGCCTCGCGCCACGAGCAAGGACGTCACGGCGAGGAAGGCCATCGTGATGGTGTCGGTGCCGGCGCCGATCAGGCCTGAGAACGCCAGCAGGTGCTCGACGAAACCGCGGGCGGGGGTGGACAACATCGCGATCAGGCTCAGTACCCCGAAGATCGCGACCAGCCGCGCGGCTCCGAGGCGCGCGTGCCGTCGGTCCCGGAACTGGTGATCTCGTGGTGCTGCTCGGCCCGCCGTGGCTGGCAACCCGGAATGACTGGTCGGTGTGCTCATGCTGTGGCTCCTGAGGTGTAGAGCTTGTTCGACAGCCACGACAGTGACTGGGGGAGGAGCGCGTCCCAGGAGATGAAGTTGTGTCCGCCGGTCGGGGTGATGATCGAGTCGACCGCCAGCGGCGGCTTCGCGAGACGTAGGAACGCGCGGGTGTTGGAGTACCCGTTCGGCTTCTTCTCCTGCTGGGAGATGGTCACCAGCAGCGACGTCGCGGGGGCTGGTTGATGCTTGAGGCGCCACTGCAGGTCGTTCAGGTTTCGCTGCAGCTTCGAACCGCCCCAGAGATCTCCGGTCGTGTGGTCGCGCAGCGCGGTGTAGTACCCCGACAAGGAGACGGCCGCGGGGAAGGTCGCCGGGTGCGACATCGCCAGCTTGGCAGCGCAGTAGCCGCCGGTGGAGTCGCCGATCGCGCCCCAGCGAACCGGATCGACCCGGTAGTGCCGCCGCACCTGGTCCGGCACGTCCTGGGCGTAGAACGTCTCGGCCAGCGGCCCGCCGGGAACGTCGGTGCACTCGGTGTCGCGCGGGAACGTGACCGAGGGGCGCATCATCACCAGGATCATCGGCTTGGCGCGGTGGGCGCTGATCTGGGCGTGGAGCGTCTTGGGGTAGTTCATGGCGGTGACCAGGGTCTCCAGCTTGCCCGGGTACCCGGTGAAGACCTCGACGGTCGGGAACGTGTCCTTGCGGTGTCCGGGCTGGAAGTACTGCGGTGGGAGGTAGACCAGCGCGGGCAGGGCGAGTCGCGAGGTGGCCCCGCGGATCGTGACCCGGTCCAGGCGGCCCTGGGTAGCCCACTGGCCGCGGCTGGAGAATCCCGCATCGGTGCGAGCCTTCAGCGAGCCCCCGGCCCCGGCTCCGGTGCCCGCTGAAGCAGTCACGGGCTTCGCGGCGATGGTCTGTGCCGAACCGCTGTCGAAGACCTGCGACCACGACGTGTAGAAGTTGCCCTGCCGGTTAGCCACCGCGCCGGTCAGGACGACGGCGGTGAGATTTCCGAGAACGAGGCATCCCACGGCCGTCGCGATGGCGAGACCTCGTGGTCGCACGCGAGTCCATCCGAGGATCGCCAGGCACGGAAACACAAGAAGGCCGAGGCCCAGGACCACGATCAGCGGTACTCCGGTGATGCTCATGGCCTGACGCTAGGCCGGCGAACCTGATCCGCACCTGATCGGAGATCACCGCGGCAGTCCGCGGGATCGTCGACCTCTTCGGTGCGCGCTGCGGCAGGCAGGACAGATCGGAGCTGGAGTGATGGCTCGGTCCGACCGGGACCGCAGTGAAACAAGAAAACCCCCGATTTGCGGGGGTTTTCTGCGTGTGGGCGATACTGGGATCGAACCAGTGACCTCTTCCGTGTCAGGGAAGCGCGCTACCGCTGCGCCAATCGCCCCCGATGATGCTCTTCAGTTGTCGTGCGGTTCGTGAGAGGTGGGTACGGGATTCGAACCCGTGTGCACGGATTTGCAGTCCGTTGCCTCTCCTCTCGGCCAACCCACCGCCGGCTGGGTGACGAGACCCGCTCCGAGCGGACGACGGGATTCGAACCCGCGACCCTCACCTTGGCAAGGTGATGCGCTACCACTGCGCCACGTCCGCGTTGCCCCGATTGGGGGCGACACGAGACTTTAGCCGATCTGCGCCGGTGATCCCAAACCGGGGTGGGGCTAGCGTGGGGGAATGAAGGTATGGGCGAACGGACAACTGCTCGATGGTCCTGAGACGCCGGTCATCAGCGTGCTCGATCACGGCATGATCGTCGGCGACGGGGTCTTCGAGACCATCGCGGTCACCGACGACGAGCCGTTCGCGCTCACGCGTCACCTCGACCGCCTCGTACGGTCCGCCGAGGGCCTCGGCATCGGCCGCCCGGACGTCTCCGCGGTCCGCGAGGGCATCGCCGCGACGGTAGCCGGGCAGGACCTGACCTTCGGTCTGATCCGGGTCACCGTCACGTCGGGCATCGGCCCCCTCGGATCGCCCCGAGGATCCTCTGGTCTGACCCACACGGTCGTCACGACGCCCGCTCCGAAGCCGCCGATGGTCACCCAGATCGTCACGGTGCCATGGGCCCGCAACGACCAGGGCGCACTCACCGGCCTCAAGACCACCTCCTACGCCGAGAACGCCAAGATGATCGAGTACGCGAAGGCCCGCGGAGCCTCCGAGGCAGTGATGGCCAACACGCGGGGCCAGCTGTGCGAGGGAACCGGCTCGAACATCTTCTACGTCATCGGTGACCAGCTGGTCACGCCCACGCTGGATGCCGGCCCGTTGGCCGGCATCACCCGCGAGCTCGTCCTGCAGTGGTGCGCCTCAGAGCTGGACGTCGTGGAGCGCGACGCGCCGCTCGAGGTGCTGTTCGAGGCCGACGAGGTCATGCTCGTGGGCACGTCTCGTGACGTGCAGGCGATCTCGCGGATCGATGACCACGAGGTGGCGGCCCCGGGCCCGGTCACCCGCGCCGCGCAGGCCATCTGGGCGCGCGAGGCGAGCAAGACCAACGACCCGTGACCGACCTCGATTCGGGTCCGGCGGCGGCCGTGCGTTATCGTGTGCAGGCACGTCACGGGCGATTGGCGCAGTGGTAGCGCACCTCGTTCACACCGAGGGGGTCACTGGTTCGAACCCAGTATCGCCCACCCTGAAGCCTCCGGTTCGCCGGAGGCTTCGTGCATTTCGAAGACACCCCATGACGCCGATCGCCGGGAGCGCACGGTGGCCGTGAGCTGCCCGCTCGAGCCATGCCAGACTGGCCGGATGAGTGAATTCGTCGAATCTGGTTCGATCGTGGTGGCCGTGGACGGTTCGGAGCATTCCGAGCGTGCGGCCCGGTGGGCAGCCGAGCAGGCATCAGTGGAAGGCCGCCGGCTGGTGGCCGTCGCGGTGGGGGAGGACGCCCGATCCATCGCCGATCACGCCGCATCCCTGGCCCGCGGACTGCAGCCCGAGCTGGACGTCGACACGCTGTGCAGGGACGGCGATCCTCGACGGATCCTCATCGAGATCTCGGCCCAGGCTCACCTGATCGTTCTCGGATCGCGTGGCCGCGGCACGTTGAAGAGCATGTTCCTCGGCTCCGTCAGTGCTGCGGTCAGCGCGCATGCCGACTGCCCAGTGGTGGTGTGCCGCCCGATCGACGACCAGTCGCGCCCCCAGGGCATCGTCGTCGGAGCTGACGGCACCGAGGAATCCTTGCCCGTGATCGAGTTCGCCTACCGACAGGCCTCGCTGCGCCAGATGCCCCTGACGGTGGTGCACGCCTACTGGGACGCGGCAGCAGCGGTCGCGGAGTACCGCCGGGTCCGAGGTGAGGAGTACGTCGATCCCGACACCGAGGAGCTGCGCGGCGTCCTCGCGGCGTCCGTGGCCGGATCCGCCGAGAAGTACCCGGACGTGCCGGTGACGCTCGAGCTGAAGCACGGTTTCATCGATGAGGCGCTCAGCCCACGCACGTCCGAATGGGATCTCATCGTCGTGGGCCGGCACCCGATGACCTCGATCGGCAGGATCCTCATGGGTTCGGTGGCGACAGCAGTCCTGGAGCGAGCCCGCGCCACCGTCGCGGTCGTCCCCGAGGCGAGCGCC